>JAHFTI010000416.1 GCA_023265535.1 Opitutaceae bacterium | reverse complement strand
TACGTGGATATCTTCTACCCTCACCGCCCGGACCCGGAGACCCCGCTGGAGGAGACCATGGGAGCCCTCGCGGACGCGGTGCACAGCGGCAAGGCCCTGTATGCCGCCCTCTCCAACTACTATGACGGCGCACTGGCGGAACGCGCCATCGGCCTCCTGCGCGAGCTCGGCACGCCCTGCGTGATCCACCAGCACCGCTACCACCTGCTGGACCGCGCCGCCGAGAAGACCCTCATGCCGGTGCTCCAGCGGACGCGCGTGGGCGGCATCGCCTTCTGCCCGCTGGCGCAGGGGCTGCTGACGGACCGCTACCTGGCGGGCATCAGCGCCGACTCGCGTGCGGCGCGCGACCCGCGCTTCCTGAAGGCGGGCGACATCACCGAGGGCAAGCTCGCGAAGATCAAGGCCCTCAACGACCACGCCCGCGAGCGCGGCCAGAGCCTCGCCCAGATGGCGCTGGCCTGGACGCTCAAGGGGCGCGGCACCGACTTCGCCCTCATCGGGGCGAGCAAGGTCTCGCAGATCGAGGACAACGTGGCCGCGACCCGCAACCTGGGCTTCACCGAGGCGGAGCTGGCGAAGCTCGACGCCATCGTGGCGGGATGAACCTGGTGCTCCTAGAGGAGGCCGAACTCGGCGTCCCCCTGCCGCTGGGGGACGCGCGGGCGCGCCACATCCTCGAGGTGCTGCGGAGGGGCGTGGGCGACGAGCTCGACGCCGGGGTCGTGGACGGCCCGCGCGGGAAGGCGCGCGTGGAGGCTGTATCCAAGGAGTGGTTACAGCTTTCGTTCACGCCGCTGGCGCCGCCCGCGGGGCAGTCGCCGCTGCGCCTGATCGTGGGGCTACCGCGCCCGCAGACGGCGCGCAAGGTGCTTGGCGAGGCCACCACGCTGGGCGTGGGGGCGATGGATTTTGTGCGCACGGACCGGGGGGAGCCCGGCTATGCGCAGAGCACGCTCTGGTCCTCCGGGGAGTGGCGGCGCCACCTGCTGGAGGGTGCGCAGCAGGCCTTCTGTACCCGGCTGCCGACCGTCACGCACGGGGAGAGCCTCGAGGCGGTGCTGGCGGCGCTGCCGCCGGCGGCGGACTGCGCGCGCATCGTACTGGACAACTACGAGTCGCCCGAGGCGCTCTCGGGGCTGAGCCTGGCGAGTCCCGGGGCGGTCCTGGCGCTGGGTTCGGAGCGAGGCTGGACGGCGCGCGAGCGGGATCTCTTCCGCGCGGCGGGGTTCCGCCTGGCGCACCTGGGCCCGCGGGTGTTGCGCACCGAGACGGCTGTGGTGGCGGCGGTGACGCTGGTGCTGGCGAAGCTGGGCCGGCTCTGAGCATGAGGCGGCGGGAGGCCCATGGACTTGCGGTCATCGATACATCGATTATCCGTTGATATATAAGGTATTGCCATCACTTCCCCATTTTTAATAGATCGTTTTACTAAATCGATTGACTACTCTCAGTTTCTTTGCACGCTACAGGCAGGCTCAAGGCTTCCCGTCCCCGCCCTCGTCCCGTCACCCCGCACACAATTCGTCACTTCACCGGCACCCCATAACGAGCCGATCCTCCCCTTTTTGCCGGTCTCCCCGCCTTCCGTCCGCAACCCCAGCTTCCCGACCCCATGCAACGCCTGCTTTCCCTCCTCCTTGCACTGAGCTGTGTCGTGTGCTCCCTGCGTGCCTCCGCTGCCGGCGCGCGCCCCGGCCTGCTCTGGAGCCCCGAGGAGATCGCCGAGGCGAAGGCCAGCCTCGGCAAGGAACCGCTCTTCGATGCCGCGCTGCAGGAGGCCCGGGACCTCGTCGCCAAGGCCCTTTCCCAGCCCATCGATGTACCGAAGCCGCTCGATGCCGCCGGCTACACGCATGAGCGCCACAAGCTCAACTACCGCGAGATGCACGCGGCCGGACTGCTTTTCAAGCTCACGGGAGACCCCCGCCTGGTCGCCTTCGTCCGTTCCCAGCTGCTGGCCTACGCCGACCTCTATCCGACCCTCGGCAAGCACCCCGCCGGCACGGGCCACTCCCCCGGGCGCATCTTCTGGCAGACCCTCAACGAGTGCGTGTGGCTCGTGAACGTCAGCCAGGCCTACGACTTCGTCCACGACGAGCTGAGCGCCGCCGACCGCGAGCTCATCGAGACGCGCCTCCTGCGCCCCATCTGCCGCTTCTTTGTCGAGGACCGCGTGCGCGAGCTCGACCGCATGCACAACCACGGCACCTGGACGGTGACCGCGGTCGCCCTCGCCGGCTTCGCCCTGGGCGACGACACCCTCGTGGACCAGGCGCTGCTCGGCTCGAAGCGCGACGGCAAGGCAGGCTTCCTGCGCCAGCTAGACGCCCTCTACTCGCCCGACGGCCTCTATTGCGAGGGTGCCTATTACGGCCGCTACGCCATCCTCCCCTTCTACCTGCTCGGCCGCGTGCTCGAGCATCGCCGCCCCGCGCTCAAGGTCTTCGCCCTGCGCGACGGCCTCCTGCCCAAGGCGCTCCACACGCAGCTCCAGCTCACCGACGCGAACGGCGCCTTCCTCCCCTTCAACGACGCCCTCAAGGAAAAGAGCCACCGCTCCCCGGAGATCCTTCTCGCACTGGCCGAGGTCTATGCCCACCACGGGCAGGACGCCGCCCTGCTCGACGTGGCTCGCCGCCAGGGAGCCGTGGCCCTCACCCCCGCCGGGCTCCGCCTGGCCCGCGCCCTCTCCGCCACCGCCACCACCTCCGCCACCCCCGCCTACCCGTATTCAAGCATTTAATACAGGGACGGCCGCGACGGCAACTCGGGCGGCCTGGGTATCCTGCGCGCAGCCGCCCCCGGCGGCGAGCCCCGCGCGGGCCTGCTGCTCTGCATGAAATACGGCGTGCACGGCATGGAGCACGGCCATTACGACAAGCTCAGCTTCCAGCTCCACGACCAGGGCCGCGAGCTGCTCCCCGACTACGGCTCGGCCCGCTTCCTCAACATCGACCAGAAGACGGGCGGCCGCTACCTGCCCGAGAACAAGTCCTGGGCCATGCAGACCGTCGCCCACAACACCGTCGTCGTGGACCAGCGGAGCCAGTTCGGCGGGAAATACGACGCCTCCGAGGCCAGCCACGCCGAACGCCATTTCTTCCAGGTCTCCGATCCCGCCTTCCAGGTGGTGAGCGCCCGCGAGGACAAGGCCTACGCCGGTGTCTCGATGCTGCGCACCATGGCCGTCATCAACGATCCCCGCCTCAGCTCGCCCTTCGTGGTGGACCTCTACCGCCTGCGCTCCGCCGAGAGCCACACCTACGACTATGCGCTGGGCTATTCCGGACAGTTCCTTGCCACGAACGCCACCCTGCAGAAGCACACCACTCAGCGGAGCCCGCTCGGCACCGCACACGGCTACCAGCACCTCTGGCTCGAGGCCGAGGGCCCCGTCGCCACCGACCAGCTTCAGTTCACCTGGCTCAACGGGAAACGCTTCTACACCGTCACGAGCGCCGCCGGGGCCGACAGCCGCCTGCTCATGCACTCGCTCGGCGCCAACGACCCCAACTTCAACCTGCGCCGCGAGGCCGGCCTTCTCCACCGCCGCCAGGGTTCCAACCTGTGCTTCGCCACGGTCATCGAGCCGCACGGCATCTGGGACGCCAACAAGGAGTTTTGCCAGGGCAACACCCCGGCCATCCAGCGCGTCGACGTCCTGCACTCCGACGACACCACCACGATCGTGCGTGTCACCGCGGTCGGCGGACACACCTGGACTCTGCTGCTCAACGCCGGCCCCGCCTCCGACACCGCCTCGCACAAGGTGCAGGTGGCAGGTGAAAGCTTCGAATGGGTGGGCAACGCCGCCCTGCTGACACGCTGATCCCCCGCCACGGCCAAGCCCCCCCCGCTGCGCACCCTCCACACCGCCCCCTTCACACCCGCCTTTTCACGCTCCTCAAGCTCCACCCCACCCTCCTCACCATGAAAGTCTCAAAGGAACAGCTCTTCATTCGCCTCGCGGAACTCGACTGGGAATACCCGGCCCCCGGCATCCGTCGCAAGGTGACCGCCTTCGGCGACGACCTCATGACGGTCTACGTCGAATTCAGCAAGGGTGCCATCGGCGCCCTTCACCACCATCCCCACCGCCAGATTTCCTACATCCAGAGCGGCTCCTTCCTGGTCCACATCGGGGACCGCACCGAGACCCTCGGCGCCGGCGACCACTACTACATCCCGCGCGACGTCGTCCACGGCGTCGAGGCCCTCGAGGACTCCGTCCTCCTCGACGTCTTCACACCGGTGCGCGAGGACTTCATCCCCAAGCCCTGATCCCGTCCGCGGGCGCCACGCAGCAGTGGGCGCCCGCTCCGCTCGGCCTCGAAGGCCGGCGTTTCCTGCGCACCCTTTTCTCCGCCATCACGGGCCCCCACCCTTTTCG
>JAHFTI010000415.1 GCA_023265535.1 Opitutaceae bacterium | reverse complement strand
CATTTTCCTGCGCCCCGACGAGATCGATTGGATCGAGGCCGAGGGCGACTACATGAAGTTTCACACGGGAGGCAAATCGCTGCTCATGCGCGAGACGATGGCTCGCCTCGAGGCGCGCCTGGACGGCCGCCGCTTCGTGCGCATCCATCGCTCGGTGATCGTGAACATCGACCGCATCCGCAAGCTCTCGCCCTCCTTCGCGGGAGACCACACGGTCGTGCTGCGTGACGGCACCTCGCTGCGCCTGAGCCGCAGTTACCACGATCGCCTGACCGAACTGCTGCGCCAGTCGCAGTAAGCCCGCCATCCGGCGTTGTACGGCCGCAATCCGTCGCAGTGCTCTTCCCTTTCCTGAGCATTTTGCTCAAGATGCCTTTCCAGCGGCCTGACAGGCCTTTGGGAAAAAGCTGATCCTTGTGTAACTTTTGGTCTGCAGCGGTGTTTTATCCGCATCCAGCGTTGCCACCCTCAGCCCACATATCCTCCCACCCTTTGCCAATTTCCCATTGTCGGGTTCCGGTTACTGATGCCGCGAACCGGGCAACAAAGAAAGCAGTCTAGTTCTCATTGTGGTTTTGGAGGGAGTCCGACCTCAGGTCGGGCTCCCCTCCCTGCAATTTCCACACTGGGCGCGGCTTGCATCTCAAGGTTGCAGCGTCTAGACCAGCCCAAGCTCCGTATCCTTTTTCCCAATACCGCCATGTCCCAGCCTCCCGTCCCCCCCGTCCTCCCCGCCCCGCGCAAGCGCAAGAGCCGCACCAAGCTCTGGATCATTCTCGGTTCCATCGTCGCCCTGGTGGTGGTGCTGGCCGTGGTGACCAAGGCAAAATCCGGTGGCCAACAGGCCATTGCCGTCACCGTTGAGAAGGCACAGGTCCGCACCATCACCCAGCTCGTCACCGCCACGGGCAAGGTCCAGCCCGAGACGGAGGTGCGCATCTCCTCGGAGGTCGCCGGCGAGCTCATCGAGATCCCCGTGCTCGAGGGCCAGACGGTCAAGAAGGGCGACGTGCTCGCCCGCATCAAGGCCGACTTCTACCAGGCCCAGGTCGACCAGGCCGAGGCCAGCCTCGGCGCCACGCGCGCCGCGAGCGTGCTCAGCAAGGCCCGCCTCGTGAAGGCGCAGAGCGATTTCAAGCAGTCCAGCCAGCTCTGGGAAAAGCAGCTCATCTCCGAGGCCGAGTTCGTCTCCGCCAAGTCCTCGCTCGATGTGGCCCAGGCCGACTACGACTCCTCCCTCGCCCAGATCCGCCGCAGTGAGGGTTCCCTCAACCAGGTGAAGGATCAGATCAGCAAGACCACGGTGTACGCCCCCATGGACGGCACCATCAGCTCCCTCACCAGCAAGGTGGGTGAGCGCGTGCTGGGCACCGGCCAGTTCGCCGGCACCGAGATCATGCGCCTCGCCGACCTCAACAGCATGGAGGTGCGCGTGAAGGTGAACGAGAACGACATCGTCAATGTGAAGCTCAACGACAGGACGACCATCGCCGTCGACGCCTTCCCCGCACGCCGCTTCAAGGGCACCGTCCGCGAGATCAGCAGCTCCGCCCTCAGCATCGGCGGCGCCGGCAGCAACGCCGCCGCCCAGGCCGCCTCCGCCTCCGACGAGGTCACCAACTTCCTGGTCAAGATCCGCATCACCGACGTCGAGCGCCAGCTGCGCCCCGGCATGAGCGCCACGATCGACATCGAGACCCAGACGGTCGAGAACGTCGTCTCCGTGCCCGTGCAGAGCGTCACCGTGCGCGCCGACGGCGGCAAGACCAGCGAGGAGATGAAGGCCCAGAAGGAAAAGGAGATGAAGGAGCGCTCGGGCAACGACCTCGAGGTCGCCAAGGAGAAGGACATGGCCAAGCGCGACCGCGAGAAGTACAAGCGCGTGGTCTTCGTTCGCAATGGCGAGAAGGTCCGCATGGCGGTCGTCGAGACCGGCATCGCCGACAACAGCTTCATGGAGATCAAGAGTGGCGTGAAGGAGGGCGAGGAAGTCGTCTCCGGCACCTACAAGGCCATCAGCCAGCTCCTCAAGGACGACATGGCCGTGCGCCTCGAGAAGCCCAAGACCGAGGAGAAGAAGCCATGATCGCCCCGACGGTATCCGGGGCGCCGCGCCAGGTGCGCCCTGTCGGCCCCCTTGTCATCGACATCGATGGCGTGACCAAGCTCTACCGCATGGGCACCGAGACCATCCACGCGCTGCGTGGCGTGGCCCTCAAGATCCATCGCAATGAGTACCTCGCCATCATGGGCCCCTCGGGCAGCGGCAAGTCCACCCTCATGAACATGCTGGGCTGCCTCGATACGCCCAGCGCCGGCCGCTACCATTTCAACGGCAAGGACGTGTCCGCCATGGAGGACGACGAGCTCGCAGCCATCCGCAACCAGGAGATCGGCTTCGTGTTCCAGACCTTCAACCTGCTGCCGCGCTCCAACGCCCTGCACAATGTCGAGCTCCCGCTCATCTACGCGGGTCTCGCCCCGCATGAGCGGCGCGAGCGCGCGCGCCAGGCCCTCGTCAACGTCGGCCTCGCCGAGCGCATGATGCACAAGCCCAACGAGCTTTCCGGCGGCCAGCGCCAGCGCGTGGCCATCGCACGCGCCCTCGTCAACACGCCCTCGATCATCCTCGCGGATGAGCCGACCGGCAACCTCGACTCCCGCACCGGCGAGGAGATCATGCAGCTCTTCGAACACCTCTACGCCGCAGGCAACACCATCATCGTGGTCACCCACGAGGAGGACATCGCACGCCATGCCCGGCGCGTGGTGCGCCTGCGCGACGGACTCATCGAGAGCGACCAAACCGCGACCTGAGCCCCTGCTCCGGCCGCCGCCTTCCTCCCCCCTCACACAGGCTCCCCCTCTCCCGTCATGCGTCGTCTCCTCTACGAGATCACCGAATCGATCCGCATCGCCCTGACGCAGATCTTTGCCAACAAGCTGCGCTCCATGCTCACCGCATTGGGCGTCATCATCGGCATCGTCGCGGTGACCCTCATGGGCACCGCCATCCGCGGCATCGACGCCGGCCTGGAGAACAGCATGTCGATGCTCGGAAACGACATCCTGTACGTGCAGAAGTGGCCCTGGGGCGGCGTGGAGGACTGGTGGAATTACGCCAATCGCCCGAACATCCGCGCGGAGGACGCCGAGCCGCTCAACCGCATCATCGAGGCCACGCCGAATTCCGAGCTGCTGCTCGCCGTCCCGGTCGTGGCGCGCGGTGCCGTCGTCAAGGCGAACGACAATCGCCTGGGCAATGTCTTCACCGTGGGCTCCAACGCCGACTACGGCCAGCTGAGCAACGTGGACTACGTCGAGGGGCGCCTCTTCAACGAGGCCGAGGCCAACGCGGGCCGACCCGTGTGCGTGCTCGGCTTCGACGTCGCCGAGGCCCTGTTTCCGGGGCGCTCCGCGATGGGCGAGGACGTGCTCATCAACAGCCAGCGCTACCATGTGATCGGCATCCTGGCCAAGCAGGGGTCCTTCCTGGGTCTCTTCAGCTTCGACAACCAGGCGATCATCCCTCTGGTCGCCTTCAAGAAGAACTTCGGCACCCGCCGCGGCGCCGAGCTGCGCATCAAGATCCGCGACAAGAACCGCGTCACGGAGGCCCGCGAGGAGCTGCAGGGCGCCATGCGGCGCGTGCGCGGCCAGCTTCCGGGCGAGCGCGACAACTTCAGCATCAACGAGCAACAAGCCTTCAAGGCCCAGCTCGATCCGCTCAAGGCGGGCATCGCCCTGGTCGGCCTGTTCATCACCGGACTCTCGCTCTTCGTGGGCGCGATCGGCATCATGAACATCACCTTCGTGAGCGTGAAGGAACGCACCCGCGAGATCGGCACGCGCAAGGCGCTGGGCGCCCGCCGCCGCACCATCCTGCTTCAGTTCCTCATCGAGTCCGTGTCCATCTGCGTCATCGGCGGCGCGCTGGGCATGGGCGTGGCCTACGCCCTCTTCTACGGCATCCACCTGCAGATGCCCGCCCTGCCCGTGCGCTTCTCCTCGGACCTCGTGGTCCTGAGCATGGCGCTCTCCGTGGCGGTCGGCATCCTCTCCGGGTTCATCCCGGCGTGGCAGGCCAGCAAGCTCGATCCGGTCGAGGCGCTCCGGTATGAATAAACTGGATACACCATGAATTTCATCGAAATCCTACGCATCGCCTTCAGCTCCATCGGGGTCAACAAGCTCCGCTCGGGGCTCACCATGCTGGGCATCACCATCGGCGTGTTCTCGGTCATCGGCGTGATGACCGCCGTCACCTCGCTGCGCAACTCGATCGAGACCGAGCTGAGTTTCCTCGGCACGAACATGTTCCAGTTCGCGAAGTACCCCGCCATGGGCGGCCCCGACGACGGCGCCCGCCGCCGCCTGTACTCGATGCGCCGCGACATCACGCT
>JAHFTI010000414.1 GCA_023265535.1 Opitutaceae bacterium | reverse complement strand
TCGACCGCTACGTGGCCATCCGCACCGACATCACGCAACGCAAGCTGCTCGAAACCTCCCTCGCCCACGCACGCGACCAGGCCTTCGAGGCCTCGCGCCTCAAGTCCGAATTCCTCGCGAACATGAGCCATGAGATCCGCACCCCGATGAACGGCATCATCGGCATGGGAAACCTCCTGCTCTCCACCTCCCTCGATCCGCGCCAGCAGGAAATGGCCCGCGTGCTCAAGTCGAGCGCCGAGTCCCTGATGCGCATCATCGACGACATCCTGGATTTCTCGAAGATCGAGGCGGGCAAGCTGCGCATCGACAGGGTGCCCTTCAACCTCGCAAGCCTGATCACCGACATCACCCACCTGCTCGAGCCGCGCGCCCGCGAGAAGCACATCGAATTCCTGATCAACACGGACTCCAGGCTCGACACCCACCTGCTGGGCGATCCGGGACGGGTGAGGCAGATCATCCTCAACCTCGTAGGCAACGCGCTGAAGTTCACCGAGCGCGGCCGCGTCGACGTGGAGAGCTCCGTGCTCGACCACAAGGGCCATTCGATCGCCATCCTCGTGAGCGTGCGCGACACGGGCATCGGTATCAGCGAGGACGCCCAGGGCCGGCTCTTCCAACCCTTCGTGCAGGCGGACGGCACCACGACACGCCGCTTCGGCGGCACGGGCCTCGGCCTTGCGATCTGCAGGCATCTCGTGGAGCTCATGGGTGGCCGCATCGGCTTTTCAAGCGTGCCCGGCAAGGGGTCCACCTTCTGGTTCGAACTGGAGCTGCCCCTGCACAACAGTGACAATCAGGCGCTGCCGCTGCCCGACGCAGGGGAGCAGGCAGTGCCGGCTTCGCAGGGCAAGGTGGGTGGCGCGGCAAGGCGCAGCCTCCAGCTCCTGCTCGCCGAGGACAATCCGGCCAACCAGGTCGTCGCCAAGTACCTCCTCAACGAGATGGGGCACACGTTCGACCTGGCGACCAACGGCAGGCAGGTGCTGGCCCTCATCAAGAACACCCGCTATGATGCAATCCTCATGGATTGCCAGATGCCGGAACTGGACGGGTACGAGACCACGGGCATCATCCGCTCGGGACACGCAGGCGAGGAAGTGCGCCGCATTCCCATCATCGCGTTGACCGCCTATGCCATGCAGGGCGACCGCGAGAAATGCCTGGCCTCGGGCATGAGCGACTACGTCACCAAGCCGATCCAGCCGGAGGCCCTGACGCTGGCCCTGGCCCGCTGCGGGCTGGCGGATTTTGTCTCCGTGGAGGAGGGCTCCCGCACGCTCAAGGCAACCGCGGAAACCGATCCACTTCCCCAGACGGAAATCGCCCCCGAGACGCCCGGCGCCCCAGTCGGAGCGCCCGCGTCACCAGCCCGTGAGACAGCTCCGGTGCAGTTGGCTGCCCCTGCAGAGCCCGCCTTTTCCGAGGCCCAATGGAAGACGCTCGCCAACCTCCCGGGCGAGAAGGGTCGCACCGCGCTCGACGAAGTCCTTCAGCTCTTTGTGCAGCACACGCCCGCGCGACTGGAGCAGCTCACGGCCCAGCATGCGTCGGGTGACCTGCCGGCCCTGGGGCGCACCGCGCACACCATCGCCGGCAGCGCGGCCAGCCTCGGCGCCTCCGCCATGCAAAAGGCTGCACTCTCGCTTGAACGAGCCGTGAAGAGCTCGCAACACGACCAGATTCCTGCCTTGATGGAGGCCCTGCTGAGAAGCTGGGAACACTGCAAGGCGGAGCTCAGGACCAAGAACCTCTCCCAACAATGAACATACTCGGAGTAGAAGACGACCCCATCGCACGCATCGTCCTGGAATCCACGCTGCGCAAGCTTGGCTTCAACACCCGCTCGGCCTCGGGCAGCATGGAGGCACTCGCCGCCATCGCGAAGGACCGACCGCAGGTGATCGTGAGCGACTGGTACATGCCCGAGAAGGACGGCCTGGAGCTCTGCCGGACCATCCGCAAATCCACGGGCCCCTACATCTACTTCATCCTGATCACGAGCGCCTCCGCCGACCACAACAACCGCGAGGAGGCCATGGCGGCGGGCGTGGACGAATTCCTCACCAAGCCGATCGACGAATTCGAGCTGCGCGTGCGCCTTCGCGGCGCCCAGCGCATCATGGAATACATCGAGCGCGTCACGAGCCTGGAATCCGTGTTGCCGATCTGCTCGTACTGCAAAAAAATCCGCAACGACTCCAATTACTGGCAGCAGATCGAGAGCTACGTGTCCACGCGCACGGGCGCGATGTTCAGCCACTCGGTGTGCCCCACCTGCTTCGACGAAAAGGTGAAGCCCCAGCTCGCCGAGCAGGGCATCGAGATCGAGTATTCCGACGACGAGCCGACGAAGTGACAGGCTGAACCGGCGCCGCAGCCTCAAACGCCGTCCAGGATGTCCCGCACGGTCTTGAGGAGCACATCGTTGTCGAAGGGTTTTTGTATGAAATCAACGCCCTCATCCAGCACGCCGTGCTGGGCTATGATTTCAGCGGTGTAACCGGACATGAACAGGGAGCGCAGTCCTGGCCTGAGCGCGGACAGTCGTTCCGAAAGCTCGCGGCCGTTCATGCCAGGCATCACCACATCGGTGAGCAGAAGATGGATCGGGCCGGGATGGCCTGCCGCCATCCTCAAGGCCTCCACGGCATCCGCCGTGTGGAGCACGGTGTAGCCATTTTGTCGCAGGAGGCGTTGGCTGATCTGCAGGATCTGCGGTTCGTCCTCGACCAACAGCACCGTCTCGGACCCCCGAAACCTTGACCTCTCCTTTCTGGCTGCCCCCGCATTCTCCTCGTGATGAGTGCGCGGCAGGAAGATCTGAAACACGGATCCCTTGCCCTCCTCGCTCTGCACGTGGATCTTGCAGCCATTCTGCTGGACGATGCCGTAGACGGTGGCGAGTCCGAGGCCGGTCCCGACCCCGATCTTCTTGGTGGTGAAGAAGGGCTCGAACAGATGCTCCCGGGTGTTGGCATCCATCCCTGAGCCGCTGTCGCTCACTGAGAGACACACATACTCACCCTTCACTTGCTCCGGATGGGCGGACAGGACAGCGTGCTCGAGCGTGACATTCGCGGTCTCGATGGTGATGCGCCCATGGCCGACGATGGCATCGCGGGCATTGACCGTGAGATTTGCAAGGATCTGGTCGATCTGGCTGGGATCAATCAGCACGGACCAGAGGCCCTCTCCCGGTTGCCAGGTGAGTTCGATCTGCTCACCGACAAGACGCTGCAGCATCTTCAGCATGCCTGAGACGGTCTCGTTCAGGTTGAGAACACGGGGCTTGATCGTCTGTTTGCGGGCAAAGGCCAGGAGTTGCCTTGTCAGGTCGGCGGAGCGTTGTGCGGCATTCCTGATTTCCTCCAGGTGCTCACGGGGCTGCCCATTGCAGGCGGGGTCATCCAGTGCGAGGGAGCTGTTGCCCAGGATGACCGAAAGCATGTTGTTGAAGTCATGGGCGACGCCACCGGCGAGGCGCCCGACGGACTCCATTTTTTGGGCCTGCTGAAGCTGGATCAGGAGCTTCTCCCTGTCCTCTGCGGCCTTCTCGCGTTCGGCGGCCAGAAGCCTGGCCTGCTCCGCGGCACGGATGCGTGATTGGGAGCGTTTCCAGGAGACGTTCCAGCCTGCAACGACCGCGCCCAGGAGAAGAAGAAGAAGCGAGAGGACACGCACCCAGGTGTTCTGCCACCAGGCCGGATGGACGGTGAGCTCCAGTCCCTCCCCATTCATGAACCAAACCCCTTCCCGATTGGCGGCCCTGACATGGAGCTTGTAGGTACCGGGCGCCAGGTTGGTGTAGGTGGCGCGGCGATCGCGGCCGGCCCTCTGCCAAGCCTGGTCAAACCCCTCAAGCAGGTATTCGTACCGGATGCTCTCGGGCGAACGGTAACCGAGCGCGGCGAACTGGAAGCTGATCGCCGAATATTCCGACGGGATTTCCAGGAGCCGGGTTTGTGTGATGCTCGCCTCCAACGGGGAATGCGCCACTCCCGGCCGCTGCTCCTTGTTGAAGACCTCAAAATGGGTGATGACAACGTGAAGGTTGCTCCGGTCCGGCTCGATCCTGTCCGGGAAAAAGGAAACCAGTCCGTTCACGGTACCGAAGAGAAATTCCCCGCTCTTGCTCCTGAGCTTGGTTCCGCGGCTGAATTGCCTGGAGGGAAGCCCGTCCCGCTCATCGTAGACGCGCGTCTTGCCTGTGCGGGGATCAAGACGGCACAGGCCGTTGAAGCTGGAGACCCAGAGATTGCCCGCATCATCCTCGAGCACGCCGCACACCAGGTTGCTGGGCAGCCCATCCTTGGTTGTATAGGCCTTGAACTCGCCCGTCCGGGTATCGAAGCGGTTCAGTCCACCGTCGTAGGTGCCGACCCAGAGGAATCAGTTCCTATCCTCCATC
>JAHFTI010000413.1 GCA_023265535.1 Opitutaceae bacterium | reverse complement strand
AAGGGGCCGCCCGGGACGTCCTCCCAGACGTAGCCATCGCGGCTCCAGGCCAGGCGCAGGCCGTCCTGGCCGTTTTTCGTGAAATAGCTGAAGAGGTAACAGGTCTCGGGGAGCGGGGCGGTGGGTGCGCCGGGGACCTCACTGACGGAGGCTGCCGCCGGGTCTGCCGGGGCAGTCGGGGCTTGGGAGGCGGCTTGGGCGCCGAGGCTGCCCAGGCAGAGGGCGGCAAGGAGGGGGGCGAGGCGGAAGGCGGCTGGAGTGGTCATGGTGGAGTGGGGGGGCTGGAGACTTGTGCTCCCGTTGCAGCGGGGCAAGCCGCGGTCCAGGGTACCGTTAGGCTGCAGCGGTCCGGGGGAGGGTCGGCTGGCCAAGGCCCGCCCAAAATCGCTCCGGCTCAGGCATTAGGCTTTGACTACCAGAGGCCTGCCGGTGTCGCATGGGGGATGCGCAGGGCCCTGCTCCCATTTGCCTGTATCGGACTTTTGGCTACGGCTGAGGCCGCCACTTCCGTGGCCGCGGCGCTCATGCCCGAGACCAGGCAAAGCCTCCAACGGGAGATGACCCTGATGATCGACATGCTGCAGGGGTACCATTACTCGGACCGCAGCTTCAACGACCTCAAGGCGGCGGAGCTGATCGACAGCTTCCTCGACAGGCTCGACCGCGACCGCAACACCCTCACCGCAGCGGACGTCGAGTACTTTCATCGCCGCTTCGACCGCAACCTAAAGAGCGTGTATCTGTTTCGTGGAGACGTGCAGCCCGCCTATGAGATCTTCGACCGGCTGGTCGAGCGCATCCTCTCGCGGGGAGAGTGGATACGAAGGCGCCTGGAGCGGGGCATCGAGTTCGAGGAGGGGCCGGCCGAGGGCGCCGCACCAGCCACAGCGCCGGTTGTGCCTTCGGCAGGGGCCGCGCCTGTCGCCGCCTCCTCCTCCGGGGACGCTCCCGCCGTAGCTCCCGCTACCGCTGCCACCGCTGCAGCTGCCGCCAAGGGCTCCCGCCCCGAGCCGCGCGAGCCCTGGGCGGCGGATGAGAAGGCCCTCGACGAGCGCTGGGAGCAGCGGCTGCGTCGCGATGTCCTGGGCGAGCTCCTGCGCGGACGCACGCTGGAGCAGGCCCAGGCCTGGGTGCGTGACCATTACGCGGGTTCACTCAAGCAGCTGCGCGCCTGGGACGCCCAGCATGTGCGCGAGGTCTTCCTCAACAGCATGCTGGAGAGCTTCGATGCCCACAGCGGCTATTTTTCCAAGGAGAGTGCCGAGTCCTTCACCACCTCAATCACCGGCTCCTCCCAGGGTGTCGGCATCAGTTTCGAGCTGCATGAGGGGCATCTCCACGTCGAAAGCCTCGTGGCCGGAGGCCCCGCCGATCGCGACGGCCGCATCGTCCCCGGCGAGCGCCTGCTGAGCCTCCAGGAGGAGGGCGGCGAGCGGCTCGAGCTCGGCGGACTGCCCCCCCGCGAGGCCCTGCGCAAGCTCGAGGGCAAGGAGGGGTCGCGCGTGATCCTAGGCTTCGGGGACGAGGGCGGCCGGCTGCTGCGCGAGGTGGAGTTGGAACGCTCGCGCCATGAGCGCACCGAGGGGCATGCGGCCGGGGTGCTCGTGCAGGTTCCCTCCGAGGGTGGCCTGCGCAAGGTGGGCCTCATCTCGGTTCCCGCCTTCTACCACAATCCCAAGGCGGAGGGCGGCAGTTCCAGCACCTCCTCGGATGTGCGCGAGCTGGTCGAAAAGCTCGTGGCGCAGGGTGCCGAGGGCATCGTGATGGACCTTCGCAACAACGGCGGCGGGGTCATGAACGAGGCCCTGAAGACCGTGGGGCTCTTCATTTCCAAGGGGCCGGTCTTTCTTTCGCGGGGGCTCGATCGCAAGGTCACCACCATGTCCGACGAGGATGAAAGCCTGTGCTACGGCGGGCCGCTCGTGGTACTCGTTTCCGGCAACAGCGCCTCGGCGAGCGAGGCCTTCTCGGGGGCCTTGCAATGGTATCGCCGGGCCCTCGTGGTCGGCTCCCCACAGACCTTCGGCAAGGGCTCCGCGCAGGATTACATCGACCTGCGCACCCTTGCCAACGGGTCGCTCAACTCCCACCAGGATGGCTGGGGCGTGCTCCGTCTCACCCGCCAGCTCTTCTATTATCCCGATGGCCGCTCGCCGCAGCTTCTCGGCGTGAAGTCCGACATCGCCTTCCCCGATTATTGGAGGGACACGCCCCATGGGACGGAGAAGGACAAGCCCAAGGCCCTGCCCAATGAGACCATCGCCGCGGGTTCCCCCGCCCCCGCGGGCAACGGCAGCCCCGTTTTCCTTCGGTCCGCTTTCATGGGGACCCTGTCCGCCCTTTCCTCGGAGCGTCAGCGGACGCTGAGGGAGTTCTCCCTCGCCGCGCGTTCCACCGAGCTGCATTCGAGGGAGGACCACATGGGGGATGTCCCGCTCCGGCCCGCCAGTTGGCAGGCCGTTCACGCCGAGCGTGAGGCGCAGCGCATTGCAGTGGCCGCCGAGTGGAACCGCCTGCTCGAGAGCGAGGGCTTCGCCCACGAGCGCGTGGAGCTCGCGAGCATCGAGCGCGTGCGCCAGCGCCACCAGGAGGCCCTGCGCCGCGCCGCCGCCGGCGGCCAGGCCCGGGTGGGACGCACGGTGGGGGGTATCCATTATCTGGAGACAAGTCCGGGGGGCAGGATCCTGGACGTGCCCCTGCGGCACATCGATCTGCACGCACGCCGCGCCGATGCCGCCCTGCTGGCGGAAACCTGGTCCGCCGCGTGCGGCCTCCCCCTGTCGCCTGCCGCCGTGGAGCGTTTCCTGGTGCGCCTCGGGCTCGCGCTCGCCGAGAAGGGCCAGGAACCCGACCTGCACACCGTCATGGGGCCCGAGTTGCCTGCAGGCGCCGACCGCGCCTCGATCGAGCAGGGACTGAATGCCCTGGTGGACCGCATGGTGCGCCTCGACAGCGACCTGTGTTCCGGCCGGTTCTTCATGGACGTGCGCCGCCGCGAGGCGCTCCGCATCGCCGCCGATTGGGCGCGCCTTGCCTCCTCCTCTTCCTCCCCGTCTCCCTGAGTTGCCACCCCACCTGCCCAGAATGAACCCCTCACTTTCCCTCACCCGCCGCCGACTGGCGGTCCTTGTCCTGGCATCATCCCTGGGTCACGGCCTGCCGGCACTCGCAGAAACGGCTCGGAAGCCCGAGGCCGGCCAGCCCCCCGCTGCCAGCAGTGAACCCGGGGACGCGGCGTCCAGGCCGGCTGCCACCGCCACCGCCACCGCCACCGCCGCCGCCCCTGCCAACCCTGACGCCGCTGCGGCCGCGGGGGCCGAGGGCGGGGAGGGCAAGTCCAAGGCAGCGGCCCCCAAGCTTTCGAAGGATGCGCAGCGGGCACTCGACGCCTTCTGGGAGGCGGCCCGCTGTTTTCGCGCCAAGGAGGAGGCCAACAAGGAGCGGGGCCGCAAGCTCCTCCAGGAAGCCGCCTCGCTGGAGCTTTCCCAGGCGCAGGATTTCCTGGGCAACTGCCATCTCGCCGGCAGCAACGGCTTTCCCAAGGACCCCAAGAAGGGCGTGAACTGGCTGCGGCTGGCCGCCGGGCGCGGCTTTGCCCCTTCCAAGGTGACCCTGGCTGGCTGCCTCATCGAGGGCCTTGGCATTTCCAAGGACCTGCGCCAGGCCGAGCAGCTGCTGCGCGAGGCACTCGACCCCGCTGCCGATTTCTCCATCCTGTATCCGCCCGTTGGATACAAACCCGACCTGCCCGGCCACGAGGACTCGGAGTCCACGGTGAGCGGCGAAATTCCCGTGTCGCCCACGGACCGCAGCCGGGCCCAGGCCCACTACCTTCTCGGCGAGGTGTATGCCGCCCAGGGCAAGCACCCGCAGTCGCAGGCCGAGTACCTCCTCGCGGTGAACCAGGGGGAGAACGGGCGCGCGGGCCATTTCCTGGCGGCGCGCAAGGCCGCCCTCAACTACGCCTACGGCCGCGGTGTGCCCCGCGACTCCGCAAAGGCCACCGCGATGGTGGAGACCTCGCGCCAGCTCATGAAGCGGCTGGGCAGCGCCTACGCGCGGCGTCTCGTGGAGAGCAAGGAGGTCGACAGCTTCGCCCAGGCCGATGTCGAGGACCAGCTCCACAAGCAGGGCGCCATGGAGGAGCGCCGCACGGCCATGGAGATCGCCTCCAGCCTCAGCAACCGGAAGTCCAAGTTCTTCAACCTGCCCGAGGCCTTCCGCTGGCTGGAGCTCGCCGTCGAGGACGGACAGGGCTGGGCCATGGTCTCGCTCGGCCTGCTGCACCTGGACCCCAAGGCCGGCAGGCTGGATGCAGCCAAGGCGCGCGGCCTCTTCAAGGCGGCCGCCGACAAGGAGGGTGATCCCCTTGCCTGGGGCAACTACGCCATCTGCCTGCAGCAGGGCATCGGCGGCCCGAAGGACCCTGAGG
>JAHFTI010000412.1 GCA_023265535.1 Opitutaceae bacterium | reverse complement strand
TACCAAGGGGGCAGGACACGGATTTCGAGTTCGAAGGGGGCGAGGCGGGTGCCGATACCGTCGATGGCGTTGATGCGAAGCTTGTAGGTGCCGGCGGGAATATTGGTGAAGTCGCGCGTGGCGACGTGGCTCATGGGGGGCGGCACGGGATCGAAGCCCTCGAGGTGCAGGCTGAAGCGGGCGAATTGCTCCGAGCGGTAGGAACGCAGGGCCGCCATCATGCGGACGGAGCGCTGCTCATGGGAAAGGACGAGCGGCAGGAGGCTGCGCGGGGCGGTGTCCAGGGCCTTGCCGGTGCGGAGGTCCTCCACGCGGCGCAGGTCGATGACCGTGGGATGGGCCTCCTCGGCCTGGGAGACGCGCTCCACGCGCAGGAGGCCGCTGGAATGGCCTATCCAGCCCACTCCGTCGCCGCCGTAAAACATGGACTTGGCGCGGACCATCTGGTCGCGCACGGAGGAAGCCAGCACACCGATGACCTCGGTGCTGGGGCGGCGCACCATGGCGCCGACGGTGAGCTGGGGCGGGGCCCAGCTTTCCTGGGGGCTGCGGCCGAACACGGGGGAGAAGCCGAAGGGCTCCGCGCCCGGGTAATGGTGCATGCTTTGGTCCCGTATGAAACGCTGGCTGGAGCTGTTCCAATGCAGGGCCCAGCCGTCGCCGTCGCCGACATAGATCTCACCTTCGACGAGGGCGATGTCGGTCCAGTTGTTGCGAAGGCCGTCCTTCTCGTCGTAGAAGGACGGGCGGAAGGCACCGTCGGAGTGGCGCAGGCGGCAGACCAGGCCGGAGCCAAGGGAGCCCCAGATGTCGCCATTCTCGGATTCCACCAAGGCATAGACCCAGCGGTTGCGCGTGGGAATCTTGTCGGTGATGGCCCAGGAGGCGCCCTCGCGCCTGAGGATGATGAACCCGTCGGAGGTGCCGCAGATGAGCGTGTCGGGATGATGCTGGGGGATGAGCAGCGGGTTGATGGCGCCGGTGGCAATGGACTCGAGGTGCCCCTGACGCCAGAGGTAGAGCTGATTGGAGCCGATGAGCAGGGTGTCGCCGTCGGAGACCAGGCAGTTGGCGCTGTCCACGCCGGGAATGGCGCTGAAGCTCTCGGAAGGTGTGGCGGCCTCGGGATTCTCGATGAAGACACCGCGGAAGCAGCCGACCGTGATGAGGCCCTTGTGCCGGATGATAGCGCGCACCTGGCTGCCGACGAGTCCCTGGGTGGCACCGAAGCTGAGGTAGCGAAGGCCCGCGTCCATGCGGATGATGCTCTGCACGGTGCCGATCCAAAGACCGCCCTCGCGGTCGAGGCTGAGGGAGCGAATCTGGGGATCGGTGAGACCGTTGTCCTTGCCGAGGCGGGCGATCATGCGCCCCTCGTAATCGAAGAAATAGACGCCGGAATCCTGGGTGCCGACCGCGTAGCTGCCGCCGGGCAGGAGCTGGATCGCGGTGATGTGAAGGTGGAGGCCGGGATTGGCGGCATGCCAGGGGGAAGGCTGCACCCGTTCGCCGTCGAAGATGAAGGAGCGCCCCTGGTCGGTGACGAGCCAGACGCGCTGGTTGTCATAGTCGAACTGGTCCACGACCTGATCGCCGCCCTCAGTGACCTCGGGGGGGAGCGCGGCGGGCCGCACGCCGGCGCCGCCGACATCGATCTCGCAGTAACGCCAGGTCTCGAAATGGATGGGGCAAAGGACACGGCCATTGACCTTCGCGGGGCGGCGCACCCAGCCGCCTGGGAAGCAGACCGTGGCACGACCTGACTTGGGGATGATGACGATGCCGTGGCCAAAGCCGCCGACCAGGCCCTCGCTGCTGGCAAAGAGGGCCTCGACGCCGAGCTCGGTGCGGTCGCTGAGCACCCCCTGGCTTTGGCGAATGAGCTGATAGGAGCCGAGACCGTCCGAGGCGATCTCGCTGACCTCGCCGCCGCTGCCGACGTAAAAACGCCCCTCGGGATCGGATTCCATGCTGAGCGCGCGCAGGAGGGTGGGCTCACGCTCCCAGCGGATGCCGTCGTAGAAATAAAGCCCCTGCCCCGTGCCGATGGCCATGACACCATCGGGAAGCTGGCGGATGAAATTGACCTCACCTGCGACGCCGGTCTGGTCTGGAGCATACACCTGCATCGCGGGTGAGCCCATCAGGCGCAGCGTGGACGGCGCCCCCGCTCCGCCGGAGGAGATGATGGAGGCGCGGGTGGCTGCCTGGGCGGCGGGCAGGAGGGGAAGCAGAAAGGCGACCAGGCATGACAGCAGGCACAACCACGCCACCGCCCGGGGACTGCGGGCGGCGGGGCGTGGAGAATGCGTGAAGGACATGGTTGGAAAGGGTGAGGACAGGTGGGGGGGCAACGGGAACCAGAAAGCGGCTCAGGGGGCGCGGGGATGCAGCACGGTATGCACCAGGCGGAGCATGTCGCCGAGCTCGAAGGGCTTTTGTAGCAAAATTACGGGGTCGCCAGGGATCTGCTGAAGCCCGTGAGAGGCTTGAATCACGCCGCTGATGGCGATCAGCGGAACGGAGCGGCGGATGGAGCGGATGCAATCCAAGGCGGCCCGGCCGTCCATGTGGGGCATCATGAGGTCGCAGATGACGAGGCTGATTTCAGAGGACTGGGCGGCGAAGGTGGAAAGTGCGGTGGCACCATCCGAGGCATCGATCACCCGGTAGCCGTGGCTGCCGAGGCCAAGGCGCATCATCTGGCGGATGCTGGCCTCATCATCGATGACAAGAATGAGCTGCCCTTCGCCGACAAAGGCGCGCAGGTCCTCCTCGGTGGCCTTGACCGCGTCCTCACGCGCGGTGGCGGGCAGGTTCACATGGAAGGTGGTGCCGCGGCCCAGGACGGTGTCGACCACGATGAAGCCGCCGTGGCTGCTCACTATACCCTGAACCGTGGAAAGGCCAAGCCCCGTGCCCTGACCGATGGGTTTGGTGGTGAAGAAGGGGTCGAAGATCTTGTCGATGACTCCAGCCGGGATTCCGGTGCCGGTGTCGCTGACCGAGAAACGCAGGTAGGGGCCAGGCAGGGCGCCGGGTTGCTGTGCGAGTTCCTCCGTGCTGAGCACGACATTGGCGGCACGCACCGTGAGGGTTCCCCCCTTGGGCATGGCGTCGCGGGCATTGACACACAGGTTGAGCAGCACCTGGTGGATCTGGGTCGGGTCGACATCGATGCAGGCGAGCCCATCGGGTACCTCGCAGCGGAAGGAGATGTTCCTGGGGAAGGTCTCGCGGATGATGTGCGAGAGCTCGCCGAGCAGGGAGGCGGGCTCGGTGGAACAGCGATGCACCTCGGCACCCCGCCCAAAGAGGAGGAGCTGGCGCAGGATGGAGGCGCCGCGCTGGGCGCTGCTGCGGAGCAACTGGATCACACCCTCCATGTCGGGCCCCTTGGCGAGGGGAGCCAGGAGGTCCGTGCTCATCATGATGGGAACGAGGATGTTGTTGAGGTCATGGGCCACACCCGTGGCGAGGGAGCCCAGGCTCTCGAGACGCTGCATGCGCAGAAGCTGGCCCTCGAGACGGCGCGTCTTGGTGACGTCCTCGATGCACAACAAGGCGACCGGCTCATCGCCCAGGTGCAGCATGGCCGTGGAAAGCAGGAGGGTGTGCACGGACGGCTGGCTGGCACTCCTCAGCGTCATTGAGACCTCGTGGCGGCGATGGGTGACCCCGTGCTCCAGGGTCTCAATGATACATTTGCGAAACTCGCACCGGGCGCAGTCCGGGCCTTCTCCGCAGCCTCCCGGGACATCGAAGGCGTGGATGCAGCTGATGAGCGATCCGGCCTTGAGATGGAGGATCTCTGCTTCGGTGTGCCCCACAAACTCGGCGAGGGCCCGGTTGACGCGGCGGATGCGGCGCTGGCGGTCGACCACGGCCATCATGACCGGGGCCTGGTTGTACACAGCGGAAAGTTCGGCCTCCTCGCGTTCGAGGGCCTCGCGGGCGCGGCGGCTGTCAGTGTTGTCGACGAAGGTGCAGGCGAAGAAACCGGGCTTGGGGCGGTAGGCGCGGATGGACAGGAAGCGGGACAAGGAGGGCATGTAGCACTCGAGCGAGAGAGCCCGGCCGCTGCGCACGACCTCGTCGAAGTGGGAGAGCAGACCCTGGTCGAGCCCCGGGAAGATATCGCGGGACAGGCGCCCCTCCAGGGAGCCTGCGGGTTGGGCAAGCAGGTGGGCGAAGGAGCGATTGGCCTTGACGAGGCGGAAATCCACGGCGCACCCATCGGCGTCGCGCAGCAGTTCGTAGAGGGCGAAGGCCTCGGCCATCTCGGCTAGCAGCAACTCGCTGTCAGCCTTGGCATTGCAGAGTTCGGTCACGTCGACGAGCACGCCGTCGACGCCGCAGACCTGCCCACCGCGATAGACAGGGAGAGCCGAGGTGGTATGCCAGCCCAGGCTGCCGTCGGCGCGAAGATGCCGGTTCAGTT
>JAHFTI010000411.1 GCA_023265535.1 Opitutaceae bacterium | reverse complement strand
CTCGACCAGCTGAGCGTTGCGGACCTTGCCCGTGACGGCGAAGACCTTCGTGCCGCGCGAGGTGCCGATGCCCCACTGCGCGTACCAGGCGCCGCCATGCTGCAGGATGGCCGGCACGCTGGCCAGGGTCTCCACGTTGTTGATCGCGGTGGGCCTGCCCCAGAGGCCGCGCACCGAGGGATAGGGGGGACGCGGGCTCGGGCTGCCTCGCCGCCCCTCGATCGAGGCGATGAGCGCGGTTTCCTCGCCGCACACAAAGGCCCCCGCCCCCAGGCGCACCTTCATGTCAAAGTTGAAGCCGCTGCCCAGGATGTTCCTGCCCAGCAGCCCCGCCTCGCGCGCCTGCACGATCGCACGCTCGATGCGCTCGACCGCCTTCGGATACTCGGCGCGGATGTAGAAATAGCCGCGCGTCGATCCCATCGCATAGGCCGCGATCAGCATGCCCTCGAGCACCGAATGCGGGTCGCCCTCCAGCACGCTGCGGTCCATGAAGGCGCCGGGATCGCCCTCGTCGCCGTTGCAGATCACGTAGCGCTCCTCCGAGGGTTGCGCCCCAGTGAGCTCCCACTTCAGCCAGGAGGGGAAGCCGGCGCCGCCGCGCCCGCGCAGGCCGCTCGCCTTCATCTCCGCGATCACCTGCGCCGGGGTCATCGACGACAGCACCTTGGCGAAGGCGCGATAGCCTCCCGCTGCCTCGATGTAGTCCGTGATGTCGTCCGGATCCACCTCGCCGCAATTGCGCAGCACCACGCGCACCTGCCTGTCGGGCTCCTTCCAAAGGAGGTCCTCCAGGACGCGCCCCGCCACCACCGACTCGGTGACGATGCGCGCCACATCCGGAGCCAGCACATTGGCGTAGGTCACGCCCGAGGGGAGCAGCTGCACGGCGAGGCCCTCGCCATAAAGCCCCAGGTCGAGGGCACGCACCACCTGGACACGCCCCGCGAGGCCCTGACGCTTGAGCTCCTCCATGAGCGAGAACTGGAAAAAGTCGGTCTTGCTGCCGAGCTCCGAACCCGTGTCGCGCACCAGGATCTGCGTGACCGGCCCCTCCAGGACGAGTGCGCGCCTCCGCGTGGCAATCACATGTTCGTCCACCAGGTGGCCGCCGCGCAGGTGCTCGTCGACGATGCGTGCCGCGAGCGCCGGCGTGACGCGCCCATAAAGGGTGCGCGGCATGCCCGCCGCCTCCACCTCCACCACCGGGTCGGCGAAGGCCAGCCCGAGCGAGCCCACCTGGCGCACACTCGTGCGCAGGCCGCCCGCCTCGCAGAGCCGGCGCAGCTCCGCCAGCACCTCGCCCGCACCCGCGGCGATGCCGCCGGTGTCCACCTGCACGCGTATCCAATCCTTGGGGACACAGGGGCCCGAGCCGAGCCCGCACAGGGCTTCCATGGAAAGCGCTTTCATGGCTTGGCCTCCTTCCTGGCGAGCCCCTCGATTAGGCCGCCCAGGTCCGAACTCTTCACCCGCCCGTGGGTCTTTCCGTCGAGCACCACGGCCGGCGACATGCCGCAGCAACCGATGCAGCGCACCACGTCGAAGTGGTACTTGCGGTCCGCCGTGGTCTGCCCCTCGCCGACGCCCAGCCGCGTGCGCGCCTCGTTGATCAGATCGGCCGCGCCCTTCAGGTAGCACGCGGTGCCATTGCAGACCACCACGTTGTGCTGCCCCGGGGGCTGCAGCTTGAAGTAATGGTAGAAGGTGATGACCTCGTAGATGCGCGCCAGCTTCACGCCGAAGCCGCGCGACAGCTCCATCGCCACCTCGCGCGGGATGTAGCCATGCTGGTTCTGGATGGCGTGCAGGACCATGATGAGGTTGCCCTCCTCGTCCTTCCAGCGCTCCAGGTGCTCCTCAATGTCGCGGCGCACCGTGGAGTGCAGCCGCCCCTGTAGGCGGCGCAGGCGCTCCAGGCGCACCTCGATCGACTTGGTGAGCTGTTCGGCGAGCTCGCGCGGCACGAAGCCGTGGCGCCGTTCAATGTCATCCAGGAGGTTGAGCAAAGCAGCCTCATCGCTGTGGGCGATCGCTGCTGGGGTGGTGCCAGTCTCCTCGACCGGCAAGGTCTGGTGAGGGTTCATGACGGCTTTGGTAAAGCCCCGTCATATAACGAGAAAAGCAAACGCGGGGCAACCACACACACTCCGCGCTTTCTGACTTAAGCCCGGCTAAAGCACAGGATTAGCAATTGCATCTCCCATGCATTAGCCTGTCGACTGCCTCAGGCCAAAATATGGCACAAAGTGCCCCGGCGTACTTGGACTGGGATTTCTTGCATGCCGCCCCCGCTGCCGCAGCAGCGGCACCCGCCTTGGCTGCGCAAGCATCCAACGCGGATGGCACCTCACATCCGATGTCCGTCGTCTGTCTTTCCGACACCTCAGGGCAGCCAGGGGAAACGCGCCGCGTCGGGTTTGCGTTTCTCGCGCTGCGCCTGGTGAAACTCCTTCGCCTCGTCGGTCATGTAGTAGAGCATGGTGGCATTGCCCGCCAGCTCCTGGAGGCCCTGCTGGCCGTCCACATCCGCGTTGAAGGCGGCCTTGAGGCAACGGATGGCCAGGGGGCTGTGCCCCATGATCTCACGGGCCCACTTGACGCCCTCGTTCTCGAGCTCGGCGACGGGCACGACCGCGTTGACCAGGCCCATGTCGAGGGCCTGCTGGGCGTTGTACTGGCGGCACAGGTACCAGATCTCGCGAGCCTTCTTCTGGCCGACGATGCGGGCGAGGTAGCTCGAGCCGAAACCGCCGTCAAAGCTGCCCATCGCCGGGCCGACCTGGCCGAACACGCCATTGTCCGCTGCGATGGAAAGGTCGCACACGAGGTGCAGCACATGGCCGCCGCCGATCGCATAACCGGCCACCAGGGCGATCACGACCTTGGGCATGGAGCGGATGAGCTTCTGCAGGTCGAGCACGTTGAGGCGCGGCACGCCGTCGCCACCGATGTAGCCCGCATGACCGCGCACGGACTGGTCGCCACCGGCGCAGAAGGCATACTTGCCATCAGTATGCGGGCCCGCCCCCGTCAGGAGCACCACGCCCACGCGCTGGTCCTCGCGGGCGTCGCAGAAGGCGTCGAAGAGCTGCGAGACCGTCTCGGGACGGAACGCATTGCGCTTTTCGGGGCGGTTGATGGTGATCTTGGCGATGCCGTCAGCCTTGTGATAAAGGATGTCACTGTAGGTTTTGACGGCCTTCCATTGGATGGAGCTCATGCACGCATCTTGGAGGCGCAAGAGGCGCGGGGAAAAGTGAAATCTTGCCGACATACGGGGATGAGAGGCCACCCCGGCGGCCTCATAGGCCCCCTGAGACCCTCCGCCCGTCTCCACGAGCATTCCTAATCACATGACCGCATCGAGTTGCAAATGCGCTGCAGCTCATCTCCCAAGAAATGGCTTGGAGCCAAGCCCTGCGCCTGAGAGATTGCGCGAATACACACATGAGTACACCTGCGTCATGCACGCACTCGAAGGGGGTCCAGGCAGCACTTTGTATGGGCGCGCTCGGAGTCGTCTTCGGAGATATCGGCACCAGCCCCATCTACACGATGAAGGAGTGCATGAAGGGAATCACGGCCATCCAACATCAGGAGGCGGTGCTGGGCGTACTCTCGCTGATGATCTGGGCCCTGATGTTCGAGGTCAGCTTCAAGTACATCATGTTCGTGATGCGCGCGGACAACCGCGGTGAGGGCGGAATCTTCGCCCTGCTTGCCCTCTCCCACCCCAAGATCGGAAGCGGCCGCAAACGCGTGGGCTGGGCCACCATGCTGGTCCTCCTCGGCGCCGCCCTGCTCTTCGGAGACGGAGTGATCACTCCGGCAATTTCCGTGCTCGGCGCCGCGGAAGGCTTGGAGAGCTTCAGCCCTGAGCTCCACAAGTACGTGGTGCCCATTGCAGTGCTCATCCTCGCCCTGCTTTTCGCCTTCCAGAGCAAGGGCACGCATGTGCTGGGCCGCATCTTCGGCCCCATCATGATGGCCTGGTTCGGCCTGCTGGCCGCCTTGGGCATCTACCACATTTTTTCCGCGCCGCAGGTGCTCCAGGCGGTCAACCCGCTGCTCGGCCTGAAATTGCTCTACAACTATCCCGCGCAGGCAATCGGACTGCTGGGCTGCATCGTCCTGACCATCACCGGAGCCGAGGCCCTCTACGCCGACATGGGCCACTTCGGCCGCAAGTACATCGCGCGCGTCTGGGCCTTCGTGGTCTGCCCCGGACTCATCCTGAACTACTTCGGGCAGGGTGCCTATGTGCTCACCCACGTCGGCACCAAGGAAAACCCCTTCTTCGAGCTCGCCCCCGAGGGCCCCATGCGTCTCGTCCTCGTCGGCCTCTCCATCCTGGCGGCCATCATCGCCAGTCAAGCCCTCATCTCGGGCACCTATTCCCTGACGCGACAGGCCATCCAGCTCGGCTACTTTCCCCGCCTGCGCATCCT
>JAHFTI010000410.1 GCA_023265535.1 Opitutaceae bacterium | reverse complement strand
GGCGGAAATGTTGAAGGGCTCCACGCCCATCTCGCAGAAGCGCGCGATCGTGGAGGGGGCGTCGTTCGTGTGAAGCGTGGACACGAGGAGGTGTCCCGTGAGGGCGGCCTCGATGGCGATCTCGGCGGTCTCCTTGTCGCGGATCTCGCCCACCAGGATCACGTCGGGATCCATGCGCAGGTAGCAGCGCAACGCGCGCGCAAAGGTCAGCCCCACCTGACGGTTCATCTGCATCTGGTTGATGCCGGGAAGGGTGTACTCGATGGGGTCCTCGGCCGTCTGGATGTTCATGTCCGGCGTGTTGATCTCGCTGAGCGCCGAATAGAGCGTCATCGACTTGCCCGAGCCCGTGGGGCCGCAATGCAGGATCATGCCATAGGGCTGCCGGATGCATTCCCTGTAGCGGCGGAGGTTTTCCTCGGAAAAGCCAAGCGCGGTCAGCGGCAGGGTGGACTTCTGCTTGTCGAGGATGCGCATGACCACCTTCTCGCCAAAGTTCATAGGGCCGGTGGCCACGCGTAGGTCGATGTCGATGGCCTTGTTCGTGAATTTCTTGAAGACGATGCGGCCGTCCTGGGGCAGGCGGCGCTCGGCGATGTCGAGGTTGCACATGATCTTCAGGCGCGTGACCAGGGCATTCGCCACCTGGAGGGGAAGCTGGAGCTTCTCCTGGCAGAGGCCGTCCACGCGGTAGCGCACGAGCAGGTGCTTCTCCTGCGGCTCGACGTGGATGTCGGAGGCACCGCAGACATAGGCGTCCTCAATGATGCGGTTGGCGAGCTGGATCACGGGGGCGGAATCCTCGTGCTCCAGGTCCGAGCCGCCGTGCTCGGCCGCCGCCGTGATGTCCTCGAAGCTGGTGCTCACCTCGCGCGCCACCGACGAGATGTCTATGCCGCCGGCCAGTGCGCTGGAGCCGTCGCCCTTGAAGGTCTTCTTCAGGATCAGGTCGATGAGCGTGGCGGGTGCCACTGAGACCTCGTCGATGTGCAGTTTAGTCGCCTGCTGGAAGGCCTCGCGCCGCGCGTAGTCGAGCGGGTTCGACATGAGCACCACCAGGCCGCCGCCCTCGTTTTGGCGCAGCGGAAGCACGCCCTCGCGGCGCAGGATGGCGTCGCCGATGCGGCGCAGCAGTGCCTCGTCGGGGGCAAGGTCCTCGATCCGGGTGACGAGGGGCAGGCCGGTGAGGCGTGAGATGAAGCGGGCGGTGTCGTCGGGCGAGATCTGGAACTTCGGATCCATCATCCGGTGTAGCAGCGTGGCGGAATATTCCGCCACCTCGCTGAGAAGGCTGAGGTCCTTCTCGACAAAGAGGCCGTCGGTGTTGGCGCTTGGCTCCTTGTTGAGGACCTGGATGGCGCCGATGACGATGTTGGTCTTCAACGGCACGGTGAGCATCGAGCTCACCTCGAAGCCCGTGCTCAGCTCCTTGAGCGCGGAGGAATCGGGGCCGTTCTTGGAGAAGAAGAGGGGCTGGCCGCTGGCGATGACCTTTCCCACATTGCCCGTGCCGAGTGGCAGCCGCATGCCGAGCAGCTTGCCGGTGCGCTCCCTGAATTGCTGCTCCCTCTCCTTCGAGTGCCCCCAGAGGCTGGGCGAATAGTACACGTGCCGGAAGACGATGTCATTTCCCTCGACGACGTAGAGGGTCATCGACTGGGCCTCGAGGGCCTCCACCACCTTGCTGGCGGTGAGTTCGATGACCGAGTCGAGGTCCTCCCGGCTGGGGCTGGCCTTCGAGATGACCTTGATCAGCAGGGAACGACGCAGGGTGTTGGCAAGGGAGGGTGCGGCCATGGAGGGAGTGGGGTGGAGGCGGGGGGGCGGTCGCCCGCCCGTCAGGGACAGCTCGGAGCGGCGTAAGCTGAAAACGGCCGAAGTGAAGGGGATAATGCCCATTCTGGCAATGCCGGGAGGCTCAAATGGGACTGGACATTTCACATAAAAGGTAAAATATGTTTATCAATGTGGGGCGCGGGAAAAGTGGCTGCGGGAAGGAAGGCCGGGGAGACCGGGGCCTGGGGTGAGGACCTGGCGGTGGCGCACCTGTGTGCGAAGGGCTATCACCTGGTCGCGCGCAACTGGCGCAGGCCCTGCGACCGCCGCGATGAGCTGGACCTGGTGTTCCGTGACAGGGAGCTGACGGTGTTTGTGGAGGTTAAGACGAGGCGCGCCGGCGGGCTTGTCCGCGGCATGCTCGCGCTCAACGGTCGCAAGCAGCTTGTATTGAGGCGGGCGATACGCGCCTGGCTCGAGCTGCAGCAGGGGCGGGTGCGGCATTTTCGCTTCGACGTGGTCGAGATCGAGTATGGCCCGGGGCGCAGCGTGGCGCGCGAGGGCATCCTGCATGTGCGGAACTATCCGCTGTTCCGGACGAGGCTGTTTTGAGCGCGGCGCTGCCCGCCCTTTGGGGCCATACGGGCGTGGAATGAATGGCGCCCATGGATTCCATGAGCCTCATGGTGCATGAGAAGCGTTTCTTCCAACCGCGCTAATGATGAATCAAATTTGGGCTCTTCCGCCCTACTAGCAGCACCCAAAAGAATCGTTTCGCCTGTTGAGAAAGGCCGGGATGAGGATAATGGGTTCTTATGGCCGAGACATCGCAGCACCCTTTCCTCTCTGATATGAGCAAGCACCGCGGGGCTCCCCCCACCGTGGTGGTCATCTTTGGCGCCTCCGGCGACCTCACCGCGCGCAAGCTCATCCCGGCGGTCTACAACCTGGCCTTCGACAACCTGCTGCCGGCCGACTTCCACCTGATCGGCTTCGGCCGCAAGGAAATTTCCGACGAGGAGTTCCGCAGCCTTTCCGCCGCGGCCATCCGCGAGTTCTCGCGCCGCGAACTCACCCCGGAGGTGTGGGCGCGTCTCGAGGGTCGGGCCACCTACGTGGCGGGCGGCTACGATGAGAAGGAGGCCTTCGTGCGCCTGGCCACGCAGATCGACGCCATCGAGGCCAGGCTCGGCCGCGAGGTGCAGGTGCTCTTTTACGTCTCGACGCCGCCCACGGTGTTTTCGCCCATTCTCACCAACCTTGGCTGCAGCGGCCTGGCGCGGCGCAAGCTCGGAAGCCCGCTCCACACGAAGGTGATCATCGAGAAGCCCTTTGGCCGCGACCTCGACTCGGCGCGCGAGCTGAACCGCGTGGTGCGTTCCGTCTTCGAGGAGCACCAGGTTTACCGCATCGACCACTACCTCGGCAAGGAGACCGTCCAGGACCTGCTCGTGCAGCGTTTCGCCAATTCCATCTTCGAGCCGCTCTGGAACCGCAACTACATCGACAGCGTGCAGATCACCGTGGCCGAGGAGGTGGGCGTGGGCACACGCGGCGGCTATTACGAGGGCAGCGGATGCCTGCGCGACATGATCCAGAACCACACCATGCAGCTGCTGGCGCTCACCGCCATGGAGCCGCCCGTCTCGCTGAGCGCCGAGGCCGTGCGCGACGAGAAGGTCAAGGTGCTGCAGGCCATCCAGCCCCTGCGCCTCGGTTCCGAGGGCGACGTGGCGCGCGCCCAGTACGCAGCGGGCATGACCGGTGGCAAGGTCGTGCCCGGCTACCTCCAGGAGGCCGGCATCCGCGCCGATTCCGCGACCGAGACCTACGCCGCCATGAGGCTCTCGATCAACAACTGGCGCTGGCAGGGCGTGCCCTTCTACCTGCGCTCGGGCAAGCGCATGGCGCGCCGCGTATCCGAGATTGCAATACACTTCAAGCGCCCCCCCGGCACCCTCTTCGCCGCCGCCGGCGAGCGCTTCCAGCTCGCGCCCAACACGCTCTCCTTCCAGATCCAGCCCGACGAGGGGCTAGGTCTGGTCCTCAACGGCAAGATCCCCGGCCTGGAGACCCGCACCCAGCCGGTCAAGATGAGCTTCCGTTACGCCACCACCTTCGGCTCCAACACGCCCGAGGCCTACGAGCGCCTGGTCCTGGACGCCATGATCGGCGACGGCACGCTCTTCATCCGCGGCGACGAGGCGGAGGCCTCCTGGAAGCTGTGCACCCCGGTGCTCGACTTCTGGCGCGAGCAGGGCCGCGCCGGCATGGACTCCTATCCGGCCGGTTCCTGGGGCCCCTCGAACGCCGACATGCTGCTGGCGCGCAACACCCACACCTGGCGCCAGCCCTGAGTCTCCACTCCGCCCCGTCCGCCCACCCCGCCCAGACCCGCCCGCTCCCTTCCTGTCATGTCGGATGTATTCTCGATCCTCCCCGGCCTAGAGGTCCCGGTCTCACAGATCACACGTTCGCTCGCGCACATGTGGGAGGAGCCTGCGGCCCATGGCACCGATGCGCCCGCCTCCGACGACGTGAAGGCCACGCAGGTCAACTTCGTCCTGCACCTCGGCTTCGGCACGACGCCCGAGGATGCCCTTGTGCAGTTTCGCACCGCCGTGACCTTCTCCTCGCGCTATCCCAGCCGCGTGGTGGTGCTCTGCCCGCAGCGCGACGACGG
>JAHFTI010000409.1:748-4471 GCA_023265535.1 Opitutaceae bacterium | reverse complement strand
CTCCCGCCGTCCAGCCCGCCGCAGGCACGATTCCCGCCACCGACATCGGCCCCGCAGGCGGCCAGCTTCCCCCCGTCATCCCCCTCACCACGCGCGAGGAGCAGGAACGCGAGGCGCGCATGCTCGTGAGCGACCTCATGGAAATCGGCATGCGCCAGCGCAAGGCCTACGAGGAGGCCCAGCGCGCCGCCAAGGGCGGCGCCAACTCCGTGGTGGTGCCCGCAGTACCCGCGACCACGCCCGCGCCGGACACCGGACGCTGAGCAGGCGCCCGCCTGCGTATCCACCCTTGCACTACGCAGTCCCCGGCGCCCCGCCCACCCGGGGGAAGGGGCCGCCCAGCGAGGGGAGAATCACTCGCAGCGGATCGCCACGGAACGGGCGTGCGCGTCGAGCTGCTCCATCTGGCCGAAGGCCGCCACCACGGGGGAGGCCTTCCTGACGCTCGTCTTGTCGTAGCGGATCAGGCTCGTGCGGCGCATGAAGTCGGTCACGCGCAGGCCGCTGAAGAAGCGCCCGGTGCGGCCGGTGGGCAGCACGTGGCTCGGGCCGGCGACGAAGTCGCCCAGCGCGGTCGGCGTGTAGTTGCCCACCATGATGGCCCCGGCGGTGGTGATGTCCTTGATGAGGGTCTTGGCGGCACTCTCCTTGACCAGCAGCTCAAGGTGCTCGGGGGCGAGGTAGTTGGCCACCTCGGCCGCCTTGGCGAGCGAGGGCACCTCGATGGAAAGGAAGCCGTGCAGGAGGGCGTGCTTGAGCGGCTCGTGGCGCTTCAGCGTCTTGAGCTGGTGCTGCACCTCGTGATGGATGGCGTCGATGATGGCGCGCGAGGTGGCGGCGAGGTAGATCTTCTCCTTGCCCGAGCCGTGCTCGGCCTGGGCCAGCAGGTCCGCCGCGGCGAAGTCCGCACGCGCGCTCTCGTCGGCGATGATCATCACCTCGCTGGGACCGGGCAGGCCGGCCACGCCGACCGCACCAAAGACCTGGCGCATGGCCTCGCACACGTAGGCGTTGCTGGGGCCGAAAATCTTGTCCACCGGCGGGATCGAGGTCGTGCCGTAGGCCATCGCACCCACGCCGTACACGCCGCCCACGCGGTACACCTCGGTGACGCCACACAGGTCGAAGGCGGCCAGGAGGATGTCGGCCACGCGGCCGTTGGAATCACAGGGGGTGAAGACGACGATCTCGGGCACCTTGGCGATCTGCGCCAGGGTGATGGTCATGATGGCCGTCGAGGGGAGCGGCACCTGGCCGCGCGGCACGTTGATGCCGACGCGGCGCAGCGGATGGTGCAGCTCGCCCACCTCGGCGCCGTGCGGGTTCTTGCCGGTCCAATTCTTGGGAAGGCTCTTCTCGTGGAAGGCCTTCACGCTGTCGTAGGCGGCCTGCAGGGCCTTGCGGTCGGCGGCGGACACGCGCTTGGCGGCGGCCTTGATCTCCTCGGGCTTCACGGCGAAGTTGCGCGGAGCCAGCTTGGCGCCGTCGAACTTGGCGGCGTAGTAGGAAATGGCGGAATCGCCCTTCTCGCGCACCTCGTTGAGGATGGCGGCCACCGAATCGATCATTTCCTTCGGCGCACTTGCGGTGCGGCAGAAAGCCGCGAGCTCATCTTGGAAGTTTTTTGAGGTGGCGCTGATGATACGCATCGAAGGACGTGAGATTAGGGGGGGAGGCTTGCTGGGGTAAAAGGGCGGCCGCGACGAGCCAATAACGGCACTCAGCGTGTCATCATGGGCACGCTGAAGAGGCTGGCGGCGAAGCTTTCATTCACGGAAATGGTCTCGAACTCGATCGTCACGCTGCGCTCCTTGCCATCCGACATCTTGGAGGAGGTGACCATGCGCTTGGGGAAACGGATGCCGCCGGCCATCATCTCGCCCTCCTCGCGGATCGTCCCGCCGCGCTCGGTTTCGGTGAGCAGCAGCTTGCCGCTGGCGGGGTCGAAGAAACGCGTGAAACAGATGTCCTCGGCGTGCCTGTAGGCGAGCTTGCGGGCCTTCTGGCCTGCCACCTCAGCCTCGCCCTGGTCCTGGAACTCGCCCTGGAAGGTGGTGGTGCGGAAGAAAGCGAGGTTCTCGGCGGTGTTCGCACGCAGGCGACGGACCTGGTCCTTGCCGAGCAGGGTCATCTTCCAGCGCGTCGGATCCTTCGAGTCCTGAACACGTTGCCAACCCTCATAGTCGTCGAGTGCGGTGATCTCAGTGGTCTCGGGGCCGGTGGCGGTCACGCGATGCTGGCAGGGCTTTTGGAAGATGATCTCAATGGCGACCTTCTTGCCGTCATCCGTGGTCAGGGTGCCCCGGAATTGGATGGAGCGCACGGCGTCAAGGGTCGCATCAGGAGCGAGATGGGCACGCGCGGCGGTGACGATCGCAGGTTCTGGAGCCGCCCACGCCAGGGTGACCAGGGACAGGAAGGCGGCGGCAAGACGGCTACGGAGGGTCGTGGGGATCATGACGTAAATAAAGGGTTAGCGGAGAAGCTCCCGCGACCGCAACGGCAAACTGGGGTTCCGCCCCCCTACCTAACCGTCATGCAGTATTACGCGTGACGGGTGGGCCGGGAACTGGCTCCCTTGGATGCATCCCCTTAACGCCCATGCTCGAAGAACTCAAACGCGAGGCCTACGAGGCCAATCTCCAACTTCCCCGCCAGGGTCTCATCAACCTGACCTTCGGCAACGCCTCCGCCATCGACCGCAGCCGCGGCATCTTCGCCATCAAGCCGAGCGGCGTCGACTATGACGTGCTCAAGGCCGAGGACATGGTGCTCGTCGACCTCGAGGGCAAGAAGGTCGAGGGCAAGCTGAACCCCTCCTCAGACACCCCCACGCACCGCCGCCTCTTCCTGGCGTTCGGCCACGTCGGCGGCGTCGTGCACACCAACTCCACCTGCGCCACCTCGTTCGCGCAGGCCGGCCGCGCCATCCCCTGCTTCGGCACGACGCATGCCGACTACTTTTACGGCGAGGTCCCCGTGACCCGCAAGATGACCCCGGCCGAGATCGCCACCGCCTACGAGTGGGAGACGGGCAATGTGATCGTGGAGCGTTTCCACGGCCTCGACCCGCTCGACTATCCCGCCGTGCTGGTGAACCGCCACGGCCCCTTCAGCTGGGGCAAGACCGTCGCCAAAGCCGTCGAGGCCGCCGTGGCGCTCGAATGCGTGGCCCAGATGGCCCTCATGTCGATGCAGCTCGAGCCGCGCCTCGGCCCCATCGAGGGCGAACTGCTGAACAAGCATTTCAAGCGCAAGCACGGCCCCGGCGCCTACTACGGGCAGAAGCAGTAAACGCTTCCCTCACGGGAAAACCGGAGGCTCCTGGCTGTGATAGCCAGGGGCCTCCTGCGTTTTCGGGACCTTCCGCCGCCTAAGCTCAGGTCCGGAACAGCACCTTCTCGCTGTTGAACTGGCGCACGCAGAAGGCGATCGCGATGCCCGCGTACACCAGGCTGGAGGCGAAAGTGAGCGCGATGTAGTTCCAGTGCCAGACGCCCGAGAGCAACTCCTTGCTCACCAGGGCGAGGTTCAGGATGGGAACGAGGGAGAAGGTGGTGTTCAGCTCCACGCCCGGCATCATGCCCATCATCGCGGGAAGGATGGTGATCATGATCAGGGGCGAGCAGGTGCTCTGGGCCTCCTTGGTGGTGCGCGCATTCAGGGCAAGTGCCAGCAAGAGCGAGGCTAAAAAGGCGGCCAGCGGGAGGCACAACATGAGGA
>JAHFTI010000409.1:0-738 GCA_023265535.1 Opitutaceae bacterium | reverse complement strand
GATGACGGCGAGGCCGCCGGGCGCGGCACTCAACGACATGCCCGGGGCGCCCCCGCCCTGCTGCATGCCCATGGTCTTTATGTTGCCGGCCATGTAGCTGCCCACGGCGACAAAGGAAATGCCCATGGAAATCAGGGAGCACAGGACCGTCGTCAGCGAGGCGGTGAGCACCGTGAGCAGCTTGCCCAGCGCGAGCTCGAGGCGGCGGATCGGACTGGAAAGCACCGTCTCCAGGGTGCCGCGCTCCTTTTCACCGGCGGTCAGGTCGATCGCGGGATAGAGGGCGCCAGTGAGGCAGAAGAGAATGAAGATGTAGGGGATGATGCCGCCGATGGCGTTGCCCGCCACCTTCTCGGGCGGGGCGACGTTCTCGGAGCGGATCTCGAAGGGCTTGATGAGCGTGGAGGGCAGCTTCCGCTCGGAAAGGCGGCCCGCCACCACCTTGTCACGGTACTCCCCGAGCATGCGGCGCAGCTCGCCCTGGGCGAAGCTCGAGCGCATCTCGCCCTCGTAATGGTAGATCCTCAGGGGCGGGCACTCGCCGCCTGCCGCGATGGCCGGCTCAAAGCCGGCCGGGATCTCGACCACCGCGCGCAGCTTCTTGTCGGCCACGCGCGTGCGCCAGTCGGCGGACTCATCGCGCACGATGAGCTTGGAGTTGTCCTTCATCAGGGTGACCAGGGCGGGGGAGTTCGCGCCGCCGAGCACCATCACCTCGGCGGTCTCGGCCTTGGCCTT
>JAHFTI010000408.1 GCA_023265535.1 Opitutaceae bacterium | reverse complement strand
AGCCAGAAGCGGGCCTCGCGCGGACGCGCCTGGAGCAGCTGGTGGGCGAGGGATTCGGCGCGGGCATATTGCTTGCCCACGAGGTAGAGCCGCATGAGCCCCTCGGTCCAGTCGGTCTGCGTGATGTCGCCTGCGAGGGCCTGCAGGTAGGCGGCCTCGGCGCCGACGTGGTTGCCCTGGCGCTCCAGGCAATAGCCGAGCAGGCCGTAGGTGTTGGGGGCGTGGTCGCCGAGGGTGACCGCCTTGGAAAAGCAGCGCGCGGCGTCGGCGTGGCGGCCCTCCGCGTAGTAGAGGACGGCGAGGTTGTTCCAGGCGCGCAGGAAGTCGGGATAGCGGGCGAGGGCGTCTAGGTAGCAGGCCTCGGCCTTGGCGGTCTTTTTGACGCTGTAGTAGGCGTTGCCCAGGATGAAATTGAAGGCGGGGCTGGGCTTTTCCTTCTCGCTGATCATGCCCTCGAGCAGGGTGACGGCGAATTCGGGCTGCACCGTGAGCATCGAGACGACTTTCTCGTAGAGCGCGTATTCGGAGGCGGTCATCTCGGGCTCGCGCGCCTTGAGGAAACTGCTCGACTCGTTGATGACCCGTTTCGGGTCGAGGGCGGGGGCGCGGTCGGTGTTATCCTGCTTGAGGTAATTCCTCAGGAAGGGGTTTTCCTCGGCGCTGAGGAGCAGCGTGGCGGCCGGCAGCGCAAGGAGCAGCACGAGGAGGTGTTTTGCAGGTCGCATGGCTTAGTTGGTGTAAAAGAGGCTGTTGCTGGAGAATTCCACATTGATGAGCTGCTCGAACCATTGGCGCACGGGTTTGCCGCGGCGGATGGCGGGGGTGAATTCCCACTGCTTGAGGGCATCGAGCATGCGTTGGTCGAGGACGGCATCGCCCGTGGAGCGCAGGACGCGCAGCGAGCCGACCTTGCCCTTGGTGTCCACGACGAAGAGCACGTTGATGCGGGTGGTCTGGAGGTGGCTGAACTCCGTGCCGTAGATGCGGGGCTTTTTCTTGAAGATGGGGGCGGCGCGCTGGTCGACGTCGCTGCCGCTGAAGACGCGCTGCGTCTCGAGGGCCTCCGTGCTGAGGCTGGGCTTGATGGCGAGGGAGCCGAGGTCGCTGCGGATGTAGGCGGTGGGCGGGATGATCGAGGCCTGCGTGGTGTCGAGGGGCATGGGCAGGGCGGCGATGCTCACGGGACTCTCGGTGCGGGAGATCTCGAAGCCGATCAGGTCCAGGGGCGCGCTGTCCTGCTGGGGCTGGGGGACGAGCGGGTTGGGGGGCGGGGGAGGAGGAGGAGGAGGGGGCGGGGCAATGATGTCGCTGAGGTCCTCGAGAGCGGGGGCGGGGGCCTCGGGTTCCTGGCGCTGGAGCAGGCCGATACCGGTGAAGAGCAGGTAGGTGAAAGCCAGGCCGACGAAGCCGGCGCTGAGGCGCTGGGGCAGGCTCCGCGAAGCGCCCAGGCTGGGGATCCGGGGGGCGGCCCGTGCGGCCCGGGCAGCCGGGGCGGCAGGGGGGACAGGGTCAGGCTGGGCGGACAGGGGTTTCATTGCTGGCGCGTCGTGGCGAACTGCACGTGGGTGATGCCGGCGCGCTTGCCCTCGGCGTACACGGCCGCGAAGACTCCGTGGCTGGCGGCCTTGTCGGCGCGGATGATGAGGGCGGGTGAGCGCCCGACCGCGGCCTGGCGCACGAGCGCGGCGACCTGGTCGACATGGATTTCCTGGCCGTCGAAATAGATGCGGTTGTCCGCCGAGATGGCGATCAGGAGGGCGTTCTGGTCGGCCTGGGCGTTGCCGCCGACGTCGGGCTTCTGCACCTCGATGCCCGGGTCCTGGACGAAGGCGCTGCTGACCATGATGAAGATCAGCAGCACCATGATGCAGTCGACCATCGGCGTCATGTCGATGTGGGTGTGCTCGAAGCGGCGGTGGTGACTGCTGAGTGACATGGTGCTTGGGGAGTCTGGGAAGGGCGGGCGGGGGAGCTGTGTGCGGCAGGGAGGCGGTGTGCGGAGTGCGGCGTCGGGTGCCAGGTGCGTGTGCGGCAGGCTCAGAGGGCGGCGCGGATGCGTGCCTCGATCTCGTTGAGGTGTTGCAGGCCCTTCTGGGTCTGCCTGTGCGCGTAGTAGACGACGAGCACGGCGGGGATGGCCACGACGAGGCCGGATTCGGTGGCCACGAGCACCTCGGAGATGCCGCTGGCGAGGCCTTCCATGGACTTGTCTCCTCCGACGCGGGAAAGGCTCTCGAAGGTGCCGATCATGCCGTTGACCGTGCCGAGCAGGCCCAGCAGCGGGGCGGCCGCGATCATGGCGCCGAGGGTGACGCGCTGCTGCATGAAGTGTTCGTGCCAGTCGTTCTGCAGCCAGCGCACGCGGGCGAGCCCCTGCTGGCTGAGTTCGGGCTCCGCCTGGAAGGCGCGCCTGCTTCGGGCGAGGAAGAGGAGCAGGTCCATGCAGCGTGCGTACAGGACGACGGACAGGGCCATGATGGCGAACATCACGGGACCGCCGCGGTGGACGAGGTCAATGATGGGGGCGAGGGCGTTCATGCGCCTGCGGGGGCGGACTTCGGCGGCAGGGCGGTGGCGGTGCCGGGTGTGGTGGCGGTGGAGGTGGCTGCGGAGGAGGAGGTGGCTGCGGCGCTGGCGTTGTGCTGTGCCGTGCTGTTGCCGCCGCCGATGGCAGTGCCGTGCGGGGCGGCTGCGGACGCGGGCGCCTTGAGCAGCTTGCCCTGCTCCGCTGCGAGCACGAACTCGAAGGCGTAGCGCTCGAGCAGCGCGAGCTGCTTGTGGATGCGGTGGGAGAGGTAGCCATGGGCCACGAGGGAGGGGATGGCGACGGCGAGACCGAGCTCGGTGGTGACGAGCACCTCGGAGATGCCGCTGGAGAGCTTGCCGGCATTGCCCGTGCCGAAGACGGTGATGAGGGCGAAGGTCTTCACCATGCCCATGACCGTGCCGAGCAGGCCCATGAGTGGGGAGGCGGTCGCGATGACAGCGAGCAGGGGCAGGCGGCGCTCGGAGTGGAGGCGCTGCCGCGTGAGCAGGGCGTCGAGGCTTTCCTCGAGCAGTTCCTTGGGGAGATGGACCTTGTCCAGGCCGGCGCCGAGCAACTCACGCGTGGTGGCCTTCAGCGCAGGCAGGCTGTCGCGCGCCTTCCCGAACTCGCCGGCGGCGACGAGCTGCAGCAGCCTCTCGATGGTTTCGGGCCTGTCGAGGGAGAGCTGGAGCAGGTCGCGGCATTTCAGGCCGATGAGCAACAGGGCGACCGCGCCGATGGCGAGGATGGCGTAGGCGACCACGCCGCCCCGATGGATGTGGTCCGCCATGCTGCCCTGGGTCTCGATGAGGTGCAGGGCCTTTCCGCCGCTCGGGTCGGCCATGAGGATGCCCTGGGCACCCTTGAAGACGGGGGCGGCCTTCTCGGCTGGCCAGTCGGCGATGAGGTGCACGATGGGCAGCGGTGAGCCTTCGCGCGTGCGCACGATGCCCACCTGCGAGGCGTCTGCGGCGAGGAAGAAGGTCTCGGGGCCGGCGAAGGCAAAGCGGCCCTGCACGATGCGGGTGTCGTTGCCGATGAGGGCCGGGCCGTCGAGGGTGTAGCCGCCCAGTCCCTGCCTGAGGCGGGCGAGACCGAGCCTGGCCACCTCGACCGCCACCTTGCCGTCGCCATTGGTCGCGGCGCCTTCGAGCAGCCCCTGCAATTCGCGCAGGCGCTGCGCAACGGAGGTGGGCTCGCCGGGCTGGAGGGAAAGCTCAAGCGACTTCATTCCGTCGCCCGCCAGGGTGTTGAGGTACCCCAAGTTCTTGCGCAGGAGGTCGTTTTCCTTGGCGAGGGCGCGGCGCTTCTCCTGATCCTGCTCCTTGGAGGTCTTCAGGCGGTTGATCTGGTTCTCGAGGGCGAGTGCCTGGCGTTCCAGTTCCTGCCAGCGCGTGAGCAGCGGTGTTTTCTCACGCAGCACGCGGGCGCGGGCGTTGTTGAGGTCGGTGGAGGTGGTGGCGAGGCGCTCGGCATAGCTCCTGCCGGCGCGTTCGAGGGACTCGGCGAGCAGGTCCTGGTCGGCGGCGTGCAGCGGGAGCAGGCCCAGGAGCGCGAGGGAGAATGAGGCGAGAAGGGGGCGGAAGGGGCTCATCGTGTTCAGGGGGTCGTGCGTTCGGCCTGGGCGCGGTTGCCTCCGATGAGGGCGGGAACGGGGATGTGGTGCGGATCGGACTTCTCGTTGTGGACGGCGAGCAGTTCGGCCACCTGGTCGGCGGAGTCGGGCAGCGGTTCCCAGCGCCAGGCCCCTGCGGAGGGGCGGCCCAGGTAGGCCTTGTGGCTGGCGGTGTCGAGGGCATAGGCCTGGGCCACGCCCCAGTAGAGCACCCGCAGGAGGCGGCCCTCCTTCTCGCCGCCGAGGGTGACGGCCTCCTCGGAGTAGGTGATGACGCGGTTGAACTGGATGCAGCGGTTGAGCACGGTCATCACGAAGTGCATGCGTTCC
>JAHFTI010000031.1 GCA_023265535.1 Opitutaceae bacterium | reverse complement strand
CCCACGCCCGCCACCCGCGCGCGTGACGCCAAGATCGCGGTGCTCGAGACGGTCGGCGGAATCCTCTGCCCCCTCATCGGTGCGGCGAACCTGCTGGCGATCGGCCTCCTCCTCCTGCGCGCGCTCATCGGCGCCAGGCGCCGCGACCTCGGGGCGCCCTTCGTCATCTGCCTCTCATTGCTGGGCGTGTGCCTTGCGAGCGTCCTGGTGAACACGCTGGTCCACGTCACCTCCTTCCCCACCCTGAGCACAGCGGCCTTCGCGCAACTCTATCCGCTGATCCTGCTCTTCGACGTCATCGTCCTCGCCGACTTCACCCGCGCGCTGCGTGCCTGGCGGGAGGCCCAGCCCTCCATCCCCGCGGCAGCCCGCACTCCAGAGCCGGAGACCACACCGGGCCCGCTGCAGCAACGCCTCAGCGCCCACGCCAGGGCCCTCACCGACCGGGTCAGCCCAAGCCTGCTGGTTTTCCTCGGCGTGGTCGCACTGGTGCTCTCCTCCAAGGCGGGGCTCCTGCGCGCGCACGCCAGCGAGGTGCCCTTCATGAACCAGTGGGACAGCGAGGCGCGCAGCGTGCTCATCCCCTATGCCGAAAGAACCCTTTCACTCGGCAGCTTCCTTGAGCCCAACAACGAGGACCGTCCCGTGCTGGGCAGGCTGGTCACCCTCGACCTCACCCTGCTCAACGGCCAATGGGACCCGCGCCTGCAGCTGTGCGTGAACGCACTCCTGCACCTGGCAACCCTGATGCTGCTTCTCAGGACCGCGCAGGGACAATGCGGTGCACAGGCCTTCGCCTGGTGCGCGGCCTTCGCAGCCCTGCTTTTCGCACTCCCTCTCGGCTGGGAAAACACCCTCTTCAGCCACAACTCCGACCCGTACCTGATGCTCCTGCTGGGAGTGGGGGCGCTCATGCTGCTGATCCCGTCAAGGCCGCTCAGCCTGCGCTGGTGGTGCGGTTTCGCGCTCACCCTGCTCTCCCTGGGCACCTCTTCGGGGGGGTACCTCGCTGCCGCCGCGGCCGCGATCACCCTGGTGGTGAAAATTCTCATCAACCAGGAACTCGACGGGCGGGGTGCGCTCGCACTGGTGCTGCTGGCCCTCGTCGCCTGGGCGGGCCACTCCTCGATTGTCCTCACGCCGATCCATGCCCAGCTCGCGCCCGAAGGGCTGACAGCCTTCCTCGGCAGCCTGCTGCGCACGCTGTCCTGGCCAGCCCACGACCTCACTCCCGCCCTCGCGCTGCTGGTGCACGCCCCCTGGCTCGTCGTCACCCTCACCTGGATACGGCGCTGGCGCATAGGCGCCCCCGAAGTGCTGCTCGTCTCACTGGGGTTCTGGGTCCTCCTGCAGGCCCTGCACATGACGGCGTTGCGCGGACAGGCCCCCCTGGCCTCGAGCTCCCACTACGGCGACATCCTCGCACTCGGACTCCTGTGCGATGCCTTCGCCCTAGCCCACCTTGCTGAACTCTGGGCCAAGAGACTGACCCGCCCCCCCGTGCCCTTCTGGCTGCTCACCACCACCTGGATCTGTGTCGTGGGATCAGGGTTGGCGCTCTCCCTCCATGAACAGGCAGGCAAGCTCGGCCAACAGGCACGCCAGTCTGTCCTCCAACGCGCCCACCTGAGCGATTTCGTGCAAAGTGGAGACCCCGCCCAGCTGACGCGTGTGGCCCCCGCCGAACTACCACACCCCTCCCCCCAAGTCATAGCGCTGGTCAGCGGCAACAAGGCGCTTCAACCCCTGCTGCCACCACCCCTCGCCCGGCCGCTCCTGCTCGAAGCGGACGCTGCCACCCGGGGCTTCGAACTGCTGCCCGGCCCCGAGGCCCCGGGAAAACCCACCGCGGGTCGCGTGTGGCGGGCGGACAAGGGCCCCGCCCGCTTCGTGAGCATGCCCCTTCCACAGCTCGCCGAGGGCATGCCCCGCCTGAGCCTGCATGCAAGCCCCTCGCTGAAACCCGAGTGCCTTTCACTCGTGCGCGGCGATGGCACGCGCACACAGCTTTCAGGACTGCGTTTCGAAGGCACTCGCTGGCAGACCGCCCACCTGAAAATTCCCGATGGGACCGGAGCGCTGCGCCTCGAGATCGTGCTCCCCCCGGGGGACCACAACCTCGCCCTCGCGGCGCCCGAGCGCCTCGGCACGCTTTCCTGGTACGCCGGGTACCTCACCCGCAAGGCAACTGTCCTCTTCTGGCCCGGTCTCGTCCTGCTGCTACTCGGTGTGTGCCTCTCACTTCCCTGGGTTCACACCTGGGCTCCCCGCGCCCGCTACCACAGTCCCGACGCAACGGCCTGAGCGGGCGACGTGCAGGCACTTTTCCTCGACAACCTGCCGCTCAGTTCAGGTGCGAGGCGGCGGCCTCACGCTCGGCGGCAAGGCTCAGCTCCGACCACAGCTTGATGCCAAAGGGATTGCCCGTGTCCAGGTCGGCCAGGGACTCATCGTAATGGAAATTGGAGTTGCCCACGAGGGTGATGTTGGTGCCGACCATGGAGCCGGCGACCTGACCGTTGGTGCCACCACCATTGAGATCAATGTCGGCATTGGGGGCATAGACCACGGCGGAGAGGACACCATTGCCCGAGATGTCCACGTCCTGCAGCGAGCCACCCGCCGCCTTGGTGCCGTAAAGCTGAAAGGCCTTGGGCTGGTTGGTGTAGTTAGCCACACCATTGCCGGCAATCTTGACATCGCCCGCCGTATAGATGGTCAGCGAGGCTCCTGGTTTGATATCGATGCCAGCAGACGAATTGCCCGTGATGCTGATGGCGTTGCTACCCGTGATGATGAGGGTCACGTCGCCACTTTCGATCACCAACTTTTTGCTGTTCAATGAGATTTCAGGCAACGAGTAAGTGATACTGCCGCTCACACTGATGGTTTCATCGCTGGTGATCGCCGCCCTGCTCACGGGCGCGGGTCCGACGTAATCGAGGATGTCGAAGGTGGCGGTGAAGTCCGTGGAGACGCGCCTGGGATCGATCTGGGTATACCCTGCGGCGGCGGAATCGGCGCCGAGGATGCTGCCATTGTTGCCCACCTGGGGCTGGGCACCGCCCGTGGCGGCATAGCCCCAGACATCGGCGTTGTTGATGAGCACGGAATTCACGTAGATGGCGGCGCTGGCCACGGTGCCGTTGTCGCGGCGCACGCCCGCCCCGTAGGGAATGGCGGCGGTGGCATCATTCTTGTCGGGGTCGGAGTTCCAGCTGTCGACCTTCACATTGTTGCCATTGAAAACGATCCTGTCCTTTGCGACCAGGCCATTGGCGAAACGGCCGCGCTTGGCGAGCTCCACCTTGAGCCATTTGTTGATCGGCGCGCCCGAGGGGGGCGTGATCGTGCTCATGGTGTACACGACGGGTGCGCTGGTGCCGGTGTAGCCCTCGATGACGACCTTGACCTGCCCCGTGGTGTTGGCGCCGAAATCGGTGCCGGTGAAGGTGCGCGTGGCCTTTGTGCCGCTCAGGGTCCAGGAAGACCAGGCATCGGAATTTCCCGCCACGCCCTGGTTGATGCTCCACATGGCCTGCTCCAAGCCGGTCTCGGCGAGGTTCACCGCGGCATTGGCGTAGAAGGCGCGATCGGAAAGCTGCATGGTTGTCTTGCCCAAACGCATGTAGCTGGCCACAGCCACGCCGGAAAGCACTGCAAGGATCAGGGCGACAATGAGGATGGCACCGCGGTCACGTGACTTGAAGGGAGAATGTTTCATGGTGGGGAACCGCTCGAGGCGGCATCAGACGGTGACCTTTTTGTTGCGGAGAATGTAACGAGCGGAGAACACGCTGTTGGTGACGCCCACGACGGTGACGTCCTTGCGGATCGCGCGCATGCTGATCTGGATCTGCTTGGTGACATTGCTCGCCGCGGACTGCTTGGCGGCAGTGCTGAGGTCGCTGACGTCAATGGGGGTGGTGGCGTTGATCTGGTAGCCACGGAACGCAAAGTCCTCGACTCTCCTGATCAGCTGGCTGCGAGGAGCGGACTCGGTGTAGGTGTAGCTGCCGGAAGAGCCGGAACGGGTGACGGGGACGCGATAGAAGGCCTTGGTCGAGGTGTCGTAGCCGTAGTTGACGAAGGTGGTGCCAATGCTCAAACGGATGGTGTTGGCATCGATCCAATAGAGATCGCTGGCCTCACGCGTATCGACGGCAAAACTCTCGAGCCCCTTGCGGGCCTCGGTTTCCATTTCGGAGTAATTGACGATGTTGGCGGAACTGCGACCCAGGAAAAGGAAGGTCGACAGGACGCCGGTAAGGATGAACCCGGTGAGGCCGGCGGCAACCAGGACTTCCACGAGGGTGTAGCCCCGTGAACGCCTGCTACTGCGCGCGGGCGATTGTGTGGAAGTAGTCATAAAGTCCGTTCTTGGAATAGATGGTGCGGAAGACACGCGAATGGGGCATGCCATCGGAGGTCTTCCAGGTGATCGTGAGCGTGATCTGCCGGATCTGATCGGCATTCGTGCGGGTGTCGGTGCCATCGGTGCCGACCGTGCGCACCACCGTGAAGTGCTGGGTGATGCCGCCGACCTCGGAGAAGAGCCCCGAGATGTCGATCGCTTCGCTGGAGGGAAGCGCGGTGATCTGGGTCCAGTTGAGGAGCCGGATGCGCTCAATCTCGCTTTGCGCGATCTGGGAGGCGAGCGTGGTGCCGCGAGCCACGTCGAGCGACCTGAAGCCGGTCTGCAGGGCGACGATGGTGGAGGCCAGTGAGAAGACCATGACAAAGGATGCCACGGCGACCTCGACGATCGTGAAGCCGGAACGCGAACCGCGCAGTCGCCGGCCCGTCGTGGCTCTTTCGTGTCCAAAGTTCATGGTCCAAGGATAGCACTCCATGGAGCTTTCTTGCAGAGGCATACGGGCCCCAATTTTGGAGCTAGCGGCCTAGGTATGGAATTGCGCGTACTTCGCCGGATACGGCCTACCAAATAGGCCCGTACAGGCCCAATGTAGGGACTACCAGACACGTCCACTAGGGACAATTACCCACTCACTTCAGTTCGAACTGGGATTGGACTGCACGTAAATCGCGGCGGCCTGCGAGCGACGCTTGACCTGCAGTTTCTCGAAGACGCTGCCGAGATAGTTCTTCACGGTGTTGTCGCTGAGGCCGAGCTCCTCGCCGATCTCCTTGTTGGTGCGGCCGGAGGCGACGAGGGCGAGCACCTTGCGTTCCTGCACGGAGAGCGAGCCGAGGGCGCCGCCCTGGCCGCCGCCCTGCGGCGTGCGCTGGGTGCGCATCATGCGCATGACGCGTGCGGTGGACTCGGGGTCGAGGATGGAGCGGCCGGCCTGGACGTCGGCCACGGCGCGCGTGAGTCCGGCCGGGTCGATCTCCTTCATGAGGTAGCCCTGCGCCCCGGAGGCGATGGCCTCGTAAAGGTATCCATCATTTGAATACGAGGTGAGCATGATGACCCCGGTGCGCGGCAGGGCCTGGGCGAGCTGGCGGCAGGCCTCGAGGCCCGTGCCGTCGGGAAAGCGGATGTCCAGGAGCACCACGTCGGGAGTGGTCCTCAGGCAGCCCTCGAGCACGGCGCCTGCGGTGGAGGCCTCGCCCACCACGTCGATGCGCGGGCTGGAGGAGGCGGCCAGGACGGAGGCGATGCCCCTCCTCACCAGTTCGCTGTCGTCTGCGATGAACACTCGGATGGGGTTGGGGGCGGCCGTGGGATTCATGGTGAAGCTTCGATGGGTATCAGGATTCTCAGTACAAGGCCATGGGCTGGCGCGGGGAGGATTTCAAGCACTGCCGAGAGCTCCCCGGCCCTGCTGCGTATATTTGCGAGGCCATGGCCCGGCTGCAAGTCCCCGTCCTTGGGGAGGCCGCGGCCGTCGTCCGCGATCACATAGAGGATGCCGGAGGGCTCCAGGGAAAGGGTGAACCGGATGGTGGAGGCCTGGCCGTGCCTGAGCGCGTTGCTGATGGCCTCGCGGGAGATGTAGAGAAGCTGCGCGCGCTCCTCGGTGGAGAGCTCGTCCTCCGCAAGCTCCCCGATCTCGATGACCGGCGTGAAGCTGCGGATGCCCTGCATGTGATGGGCCATGCGCGCGAGGGCGCCGGCCATGCCTCCCTCGGGCTCCTGCTGCTCCATCCCGGAGAGGAAGCTGCGCATGTCGCGGATGACCTCGTTGAGCATGAGACGCGACTTTTCGAGGCGTTCGCGGGCCTCGGCGGGATTGGTGGTGAGCAGGGGAAGGGCCCCGCCCACGCCCATGCCGGCGGCAAACAGGGTCTGGATGACGCCGTCGTGCAGGTTGCGGGCGAGCTCGGCGCGCTCCTCCATGGACTTGAGCAGGGAGGCCTCGCTTTGCCTGAGTGCGGCCTCGGCCTGGCGACGCGCAGCCACCTCGGCCTCGAGCAGACGCCTCTGGTCGAAGCTCTGGCGCACCAACTGGGCGACATGGCCGAGCTCACCCCTGTCGTCCTCGAGATCCGCCAGGGGACGCGCATCACCCTGTGCCAGGCTGCGCCCGATGAGCTCCAGGGGACTGATCACCCAGAGCTTGAGGCAGGCGATGATGATGCCCATGGTGATGACAACAAAGGAACTGAAGATCAGGAGCTGAACCCAGTCGTGGTCCAGCTGCCCGGCGATGTCCTGGGAGCCGCAGTGCAGGCGGATCCACGCCACGGTGCCCCCGCGCGCATCGCCCAGGGGATGGGCCAGCTGGTAACGTTCGCCCTCATCGATGAGGACGGGCGGGGCGGCGCCGAACTCGATGCTTGCCCGGCTCTGGGTGAGCACGGAAAGGGATTGGAACTGTTCGGGGCCCCAATGGCGCGCGACGACGTACCAGCCATGGGGTTCGCCGGTGCGTTCGTTGTCGGCGGAAGTCCGCAGGTGGGCCACGCGCAGCTCGAACAGACTCCCGCACGACGCCATGAAGAAGGGCTCGGCGCGCTCTCGCGTGAACTGCTCGCGCAGCAGGTCGGCGGTGAGCACGGGGGCGTGCACGTCCTTGGGCAGTCCCTGCTCGATGGAATAGACGAGCGTGCCATCCTTGCGGTAAACCCAGGCGCCGCAGGACTGGAAGTTGCGCAGGCTCACCTCGATGTTGTCACGCGCCCATCTCTCGTCGGGCTCGCGCGAGAACTGCAGCATCTCGTCCCACTGGGAGTAGTCGTCGGCGAACTGCCTGAGCGAGGCGCCCTTCAGGCCCAGCCACTGGCGCAGCAGTTCCTCCTTGGCGATTTTCTGCCGGGACACCGCTTCCGCATACTCGAAGGACTCGAGGTAGCGCAGCAGGAAGAAGGAGCTCGAAAACACAAAGAGCAGGACACACCACAGGAGGGTGAAACGAAGCCGCAACGGCTCACGCACCCTGATGTGGGGGACGGCGACAGCCGGATTGGGCTCAAAAGGAGTGCTCACGATTTAAAATGCCCTTCGGACAATTTTCACATTGCATTAGAGACTTTTAGAACCCAACAAAACCATTCGCAAAACAATCAATCCACGAATTAGCCCTTGACTCCCGACCCATCGGTTGAGTTTCTGGCCCACTTACAAAGTTCGAACACACCATGGCCAACACCAAATCCGCCATCAAAGCCGCTCGCAAAGCCACGCGTAACGCTGCCCGCAACAAAACGACCGTGTCCCGCTTGAAGACGCTTCACAAGAAGTTCGAGCAGGCCACCGAAAAGGGCGACGCCGTCGCTGCCCGCACCGCAGGCATCGCCTACGCTTCCGCCATGGACAAGGCCTCCAAGAAGGGCGTCGTCCACAAGAACGCCGCCAATCACGCCAAGAGCCACGTCTCGAAGGCTGTGCTGGCCAAGGCCTAAGCGTCCACCACCCTCACCCTTAACTTTCGGAGTTCCACCATGGGCAACCTCAAGAAGAAGCGCCGTCTCCAGATGAACAAGCACAAGCGCCGCAAGCGTTTGAAGGCTAATCGTCACAAGAAGCGCACCTGGCAGAAGTAAGCCGCGCTCCCGAGCGCGCCACGCGGGCCCCAAAGCCCCGGTCCCTTTCAAACCCGCCTCCCAAGGGCGGGTTTTTTGCTGGCTCCCCGCCCCCCCCCCCGAGTCTCGGCAGGCGACCCGGGTACACCGCTCAGTGTAGTGCGAGCGGCACTACAGCCAAAAATGACACCTTGTTAAGGTCCGCGACGGAGGCACTTGCCAATCCGCCAAATCTTTTTTCCGACTTTGTGTTGACGAATCCCGGGAAGCGGGTACTTCTTTCCTCATTGAATTTAACTCTTTCTCCCGCCTAGCGGGAGTTTTGGGGTAACTAAGAAAGCAAAGCCCGGTCACTTAGGGGTAGGTGACCGGGCACTTTATTTTCAGAGATCGCCACCTGCCGCACCTGACCGAAACAGGGCAGGAGCACGACACAAAGGGAGGCGGTCCCCGAAGCTTTAGCGAAGGAGGTCTTGCCAGCCGCCCCCTCTTTTGCACGGTTGGCCCACTGTGCAAAAAACTTCCGACATCAACGTCGTAGAGACGCGCGTCCTTCCCTCGCCCTCCCAGCTCAACGCCGAGCTCCCGAAGACCGAGGCGCAGGCCGATTTCATCGCGCGCTCCCGCGAGGACATCCGCAGGGTGATCTTCACCGACGACAAGCGTTTCCTCCTCGTGGTCGGCCCCTGCTCGATCCACGACACCGCCGCCGGACGCGAATATGCCCAGCGCCTGGCGAAGCTCGCCACGGAGGTCTCCGACCGCGTGCTCGTGGTGATGCGCGTGTACTTCGAGAAGCCCCGCACGACCGTGGGCTGGAAGGGCCTGATCATGGACCCGCACCTCGACGGCACGCACGAGATCGCCACCGGCCTTCGCGAGGCGCGCAAGTTCCTGCGCGAAGTACTCGACATCGGCCTGCCGACGGCCACCGAGCTGCTCGACCCGGTCACCCCGCAGTATATTGCGGACCTGATCTGCTGGTCCTGCATCGGTGCGCGCACCACGGAATCCCAGACACACCGCCAGATGGCCTCGGGCCTTTCGATGCCCCTCGGCTTCAAGAACGGCACCGACGGCTCGCTCAGCGCAGGCATCAACGCCATCAAGGCGGCTGGCCAGCCCCAGACTTTCCTCGGCATCGACATCTCCGGCCAGGCGGCCTCGGTGACCACGCGTGGCAACAAGAGCTGCCACATCGTGCTGCGCGGCGGCGCGAAGGGACCGAACTATTCCGCCAAGGACATCGCGGAGACGGAGGTCCTGCTCGACAAGGCCAAGCTGCCCAAGTCAATCCTCGTGGACTGCTCGCACGACAATTCCGCGAAGCAGCCCGAGCGCCAACCCGAGGTGCTGCGTGCGCTGATCGAACAGATCCGCGCGGGCAACACATCCATCATGGGTGCCATGATCGAGAGCAACCTCTGCGCCGGCAACCAGCCCTTCCCCCAGCCCAAGGACCAGCTCAAGTACGGCGTGTCCATCACCGACGGCTGCGTGGACTGGGCCACGACCGAGGCCAGCATACGCGAGCTCCACGCCGCACTCGCCTGCCGCTTCCCAGGCTGAGCAGGCTCCGGTGGTCGGGTCCCACGGCCGAAAAACCCGAACAACGCACCCCTGGGCAGACTCTCTGAGGGCCACAGGCCTGCGCCGTGCCTTGGCGACAGGGGAGGCAGCGCCCCGGCCGGGCATCCATTCAGGACCCACTGTGCAAATTTTTCACACAAGGATGGGCGGCCATTAGTTCTTCTACGGACCACGCCAGCCATTAGCGTGAATGCTCGCCCGGGGGCCTTCGGCATTGACGGGAGCTGGTCCGCTCCGGTCAAATCACACGCACTTTCTCCATGAAATCTCCCATCCGTGTAGCTGTGACCGGCGCCGCCGGCCAAATTGGTTATTCCCTCCTTTTCCGCATCGCCTCCGGTGCGGTCTTCGGACCCGACCAGCCTGTGATCCTCCAGCTCATTGAGCTCGAGGCCGCCCTCCCAGCCCTTGGCGGTGTGGTCATGGAGCTCGAGGACTGCGCATTCCCGACCCTCAAGGGCGTCGTGACCTCGTCCGACATCAACGTCGGCTTCAAGGACGTGAACTGGGCCCTGCTCGTGGGTTCCGTGCCGCGCAAGCAGGGCATGGAGCGCAAGGACCTCCTCAGCATCAACGGCAAGATCTTCACCGGCCAGGGCATGGCGATCGAGAAGAACGCCGCCGCGGACGTGCGCGTGCTCGTCGTCGGCAACCCCTGCAACACGAACTGCTTCATCGCCAAGGAAAACGCCCGCGGCGTTCCCGCCGACCGCTGGTTCGCGATGACCATGCTCGACCAGAACCGTGCCACCGCGCAGCTCGCGATCAAGGCAGGCGTCGACACCACCGCGGTCTCGAACCTGGCCATCTGGGGCAACCACAGCTCCACAATGTACCCCGACTTCGAGAACTCGAAGATCGGCGGCAAGCCCACCACCAGCGTCATCACCGACGCCGCCTGGTACAAGGAGAGCTTCATCCCGACCGTGCAGCAGCGCGGCGCCGCCATCATCAAGGCCCGCGGCCTGAGCTCGGCCGCCTCCGCCGCCAACGCCGCCATCGACACCGTGCGCAACCTCCACAACCCGACCAAGGCCGGCGAGTGGTTCAGCGTGGGCGTGGCCTCCAACGGCGAGTACGGCATCGAGAAGGGCCTCATCTATTCCTACCCGATCCGCAGCGCCGGCGCCGCCAAGTGGGAGGTCGTCCAGGGCCTGCCCATCAGCGAGTTCGCCCGCTCGAAGATCACCGCCACCGAGAACGAGCTCAAGGAGGAGAAGTCCCTCGTCTCCGAGCTGCTTCCCCAGGCCTGAGTTCGTATCCAGTTTATAACTACAAAAAGGGCGCCCCCACGCGGGGCGCCCTTTTTTTGCATGCAGGTGGCGGCGGGAACCGATCCCCGACCCCCGCCGCCGTGCGCACTGACAGGTGATCCGCGGGGACCCGGGCCCGGCCGGGGATGACCGGAAGGCGCCTGATCGGGCGCCCTCCCCTCGGCCCGGCCCGAGCCCCCGCGGAAAGCGGAAGGCCCGTCCGGCTCAGACGACGGTCGGCGTGATGGTCGGCGTCGGCTCCTGCGCGGCGGCGGCGGGAGCGACGGCCGGGCCCGAGGCCTTGGCGGACTTGTCGCCGCGGAACAGGGCGATCAGGCCGCAGAGCAGCGCGATCGGCACCCAGATGGGGGAGAGCAGCGCGGCAACACCGACGACGACGGCGAGCAGGCCGGCAAGCAGCCCGAGGGCGCCGGCCACCAGGCCCAGCACACAGGCGACCAGGACGGCGAGCGCGACACCGAGCGCACCGAGACCGAAGCCCGCGGGCAGGCCGATCACGGGGAGGGCCTGGGCAACCAGCAGGGCGAGAACGAAGAGAAGGAAGATCTGGAAGAAGGATTTCATGGCTTTGTACCCTGAGAACACGGCGGGCCCGCGGAAAGTTGCAGAATGTGGAGGGGGGCCCGCGGACCGGCGGCCCCAAGTGCAGGCGAGGCTCGCCTTTTGCACCACCACGGCTTGGCTTCGCAACCAGCATGAAAGCACCCATCCCCGTCGTGGCCGCAGTGATCGAAAAGGACGGGCTGCTGCTGCTCGCCCAGCGCCCGCCCGGCAAGGCGCTTGCGCTCAAGTGGGAATTCCCCGGCGGCAAGGTCGAGCCCGGCGAAAGTCCCGAGGCGGCGCTGAAACGCGAGATCCGCGAGGAACTGGGCTGCGAGATCGAGATCACCGGCGCGCTGCGCCGCTTCGTCCACCACTACGAGACGGTCAGCATCGACATGATTCCGCTGCGCGCACGTCTCGCCCCGGGGAGCCCCCCGCCCCACCCCCACGAGCACGTGGCGCTGCAATGGCTCCCCCTCAACGCCGTGGCGGCCATGGACCTGCCCACGGCGGACCTCCCCGTGCTGGAGGAGTTGCTGGCCTCCGCCGGGAACTGACTCAGGGCTTCGCCTCGACCGCCGCACCCGAGACGGCGCCCACGACCAGCAGCTTCACGACCTGCTTCCTGTCGGTCGGATGCACGGCGGAACAGCCCATGACGCCCGCCCCCAGGTCGAGGGGAGGCCTCGGCTCCGTGACGAGCAGGCTGAGCTCCACCATGGGTTTCTTCTCGTAGGAAATCACCAGCGGCACCTGGTAGAGGACCTCCGGACGGCCCGGGATCCCGGGTATCTTGAGGATCTCCGAGGAGAACCCCATGTTCGTGTGGGTGACGGCGCCAGCCAGCATCTTCGCCATCTGGAAGAGGGAAGGCTTGTCGACGATGCTGTTCACGATGTCGCGCAGGCCGGGCGTGTCCGTTCCCAGCTTGAGCAGGGCCTGCGTGACCACGCTTGTCCCGGCGAAGCAGCGCTCGTCGCCCGGCTGAAGCGCAAGCCGGGCCACCTCCGCCTTTGCGAGTGGAATGTTGGACTCCTTCACGGGCCGCGTGAGCGAGTACATGTGCGAAAGGGTGAGCGAAGGATCGGCCTTGCGCGCCTCACGGATGCGGCGGTCGAGGCGGACCTTGTCGGCGAAGCCCAGGCGCAGGTAGTCGGAGGGAAAACTGATGAGCTCCCTGCGGCGTGGAAGCGGCGCGGCGGCGCCCTGCCCCGCCCTGGCGGGCGTCCCGTCGGGAGGGGTGCCGCCAGAGCCCGGGGCAGCACCGGAAACGGCCGCAAGGGGCTCCGTCGGGCTTTCCCCGGGCATCACGACGGGACCGATGAGCTCCGCCTCCAGCTGCTCCGGACGGGAGGAAAAGCTGACCACGGGCCCCCAGGAGAGCCAGATCTGGCGCTGCTCGTCCCTTCCCCGGGATTTGGGCTGGAGACGGCGCACCAGGAGCAGCCATTGGCGGGCGGGGCCGCCATCGGAGGCGATGATCCAGTAGGCGAGCCCATCGCCGACCGCGGGGGCGCGTGCGGGCGCCCGGGCTGCCGCCGCCACGCCCTCGGGCGTGAAACCGGCCTGCTCGAGCGAAGCCCTGAGGCGCGGATCCAGGCGGCAGCGCGCCAGGATCTCGGCGGAGGTTGAGGCGGGAGCGGCGTGGGCGGCGTGGGCGACGTAGCACAGCGCCAGGCAAAGGCGTATCCAATTTCTGGTTACAAAAAACCGGGGCACGGCAGCATCATGCTGCGGACCATGCGGATTCCAAGCTCAGTAATGCGGGGGGCGCTCGTTGCCGTCGAAGATCTCGCCCTCGCCGCCGCCACCGGCGCCCTGGCCGGACTGGCGATTGCGGAACTCGGCGAGCTGCTTGCGGAGCGCGTCCTGGGCGCGGCCCATCTCAAGCATGGCCTTGTCCTGTTCGAGCACATGGCGCTCCAGCCAGGCCAGGCGTTCCTCGATGCGTTGGTAACGGATGTCGTCCACGGGCGCAGTCTCAGGCGGCCGGGGGCGGGCTGGCAAGGGAAGTCTCAGGCCACGCAGAGCTGCTCGGCCACGCGCATGTGCTCCGAGAACACGTCGGGCATGGCGGGCTTGAGGATCACGTCGTCGACGCCCGCCTCGACAGCCTGCCGTTCGCGCACGGGGCTGTTCACGGTGCTGGAGACGAGGATGAAATAGACCTTGTGGTTCTCGCTGCGCAGGCGGCGGCAGAGCTCGAGACCGTCCATGCCGGGCATCATCCAGTCGCTGACCACGATGCTGGCGCCGCAGTCGGAGATCGCATCCCAGGCGGACTTGCCGTCGGCGCAGGAGATCACCTGATGGCCGCGGGATAGAAGAATCGCCTCGATGAGGAGGCGGGCCACGGGGTCGTCATCGGCAACCACGATCTTCATGCGGACTCCTCCCTGCTCTGCTGCTCAAAGGCCTGTTCGAGCTCACGCCAGCATTCCAGCAGGTGAAGGTGTGCGGACGGGATCGAGAGCCAGTCGGCGGCAAGACTGGCCTGCTCGAGGGCGCGTGCTGCCTTCTGCATGCGGCGGGCACCCAGCGTGGCCAGGCTGCCCACCATGGCGTGGGCGTACTTGGCGAGCTGCTCGGAATCGCGACGCTCCAGGGCCTCGCCAATCTTGAGCATGCGCTCGGGAGCCTCCCGGCGGAAGATCGCCGATAGCTCCACAAAGAGCGATGGCCTCCCGGGAAGGCGCATGGCCTTGAGCTGCACAATGTGGCGCAGCTCGAGGATTTCATCGGGTACTTCCATGGCTTTGAAAGGCCCGCCTAAAACAGCGGACGGGACCGAGGTCTCGTTACTGCATGCCTCCGGGTGACTGGACATGAGACCTTGTTAATTTTGAGCAGCCCTCCCGGACAGCCCTAAGAATACGTAGATGGCTACGTAATTCCGCAGCAAGGTGCTATTGCTAATAACTTATTTAAGATAGAGTTACGCAACCTGCGCCTTGGAGGAACTCCCTGTAAAAAGCTCCTTAAAGGAACCCCAGGCCTTCAAGATGCCAGCCGCTTGCACCCCGCCCGTAATGCCATACAATGCAACCAGTTGCTCCTCATGCCCGCGGTAGCGTGGGGGCAGAATAAAGAGGCTGCCGTCCTCGCGGCGGATGGTGGAAATGAAGAGGCCACAGCCGATTTGCGCGGACTTCGGGTCGACCTGCACCGTCTTGACCGGGCCGACAAGCCAGGGGCGGTAGGTGAAGGTCCAGGCACCGGCCTCGGGGGTCTGGGCCAGGCTGCCATAGGTGCGGACGGGCACACCCGACTTGGTGAGCAGGTTGCCGGAGAACATCCGGTTGCCGGTGGCCACGGGCGTGGTGCGGTGCTTGCGGAAGGTAAAGAAGTCCCAGCAGAAGACGGAGCCGAAGATGGTCAGGCGGAAAGCCCAGCCGGCGATCAGGTAGGACACCACGATGATGACGAGCGACAGGAGGGCACCCACCCAAGGATTGATCATGGCCGAGAGGGTGAGCAGGCCGAGGAGGGCACTGCGGGCACCCTTGAGGGCGGCGTCAATGGCGCCCCAGGGGCTGAGCAGGATCAGCACGTTGATGGCATGGGAGGCCATCCAGACGACGGCAAACATGAAGACACCGAAGGGAATGGTCAGGAGGTTGAGCAGCCAGGACAGGTCGATCGCGCCCAGGGTCAGCGTGGCAAGACCGGAGTTGATCGACTCCACCTGGGGACTGCCAAGCTGGGCGGTCACGAGCTTGGAGAAGGTGTCCATCGTGAAGGGCACCACGGCACCGGCAGCGACAAGACCGGAGGCCTTGTTCTCGATCGTCTCGAGGACATCGAGGGGCTTCTTGAAGCCGGGGGGAAGGGCGGCGCCCAGGGAATCCTTGAAGGCGACGATGGTCACGATGAGCAGGCCGGGGAGCCAAAAGGTGAGTTGGGCGTACCAGGGCAGCTTGGCGCGGGCTGCGTCGTCGGGGGCCTTGAAATACTGGTAGGCACCGTACACGGAGGTGCCGAGCAGGGGGGAGATGGCGATGCCCGTGACAGTCGAGAGGGTGCCGGCGAGACCCGCGACGGGGGATTTGTCTGCCTTGGCGGGGGCGGTGGACGCAGCGGCAGGAGCGGGGGCGGAGCTGCCCGCGGCGGCCAGCACGGGCGACGCCAGGAAGGACAGGACGAGGAACAGGGCAATTAGGGAGGAGAAACGCCTCATGGCGGGGCAAAGTAAGGAGTTTGCGGAAAAAGAAAAGCTGGGGAATGGATCAGATCCCAGAATTATGCCCATGGGCGCCCCCGGGCGTGCGCCACCTAGTTTTACATAAACACCTTTTATGCATAATCTTACAAGCTGCGTCCATCCGGAGGGGACTAGTCGCCTTTCCTGAGCCTCACGGCGCCCCGCTCCAAGGCCTCCGCCTTGGCATACACGGCACGAAGGTACGAATACATCTCGGGTCCATGGATCAATTCGCCACTGGCGCAGAGCTCCCGGCGGCGGGTGGAAAGCAGAACCCTGCCGGCGGCTTCCCAGGACAGGCCGTGGTCCTGTGAGAGCAGGCCCCGGGGCTCCCGCAGGGGACTCGGAGCCCCCACGCGTTCCGGCTTC
>JAHFTI010000030.1:8982-15948 GCA_023265535.1 Opitutaceae bacterium | reverse complement strand
GTTCTCGACCTGCAGGGTCTCGGCCAGGTCGGGCAAGTTCACACGACGGTTTGCGGGGATCACCAGCATGGCCATGATGCCTTCGATTTTCACGATCACGGTCTTTGCAAAGTTGCGGCCGGAGATGTGGGAGAGTTGAGCGACTTCCTGGGCTGTGTGCGCCGGGGAGTGGCGGATGCTGAGGTACTTGACGCCCCAGCTATCGAGGAAACCCTTGATCAGTTTTGCTGCCATAGGTCCTCCTGTCTTGAGGGATGGGTGAAGGGAACGATGGGGCATGCACTGGGGGCAGTGGAGCCATCGGAGCGGACTTCCCAAGGATAGTCTCCCGGCCGGCAAAGTAAAGGGTTCATGCGAGGTCGCGGAGGCGTCCTTGTCAGGCACCACTCGGGGCTCGGGCGGAGGGGGGGGAGAGAGGGATGCATTGTACGGTTGTCGGTGGGATCACTTTCCTGCAGGGTGTGGCCATGAGCATGCAGCAGGCTGAGCAGGACAGGATATTCCTGGAGCGGGCCGTGGAGCTGGCCCATCAGAACATCAAAACGGTGTCGGGCGGGCCCTTCGGAGCGGTGGTGGTTGACGAGGGCCGCGTGTTGGCGGAAGGCGCCAATCGGGTCGTGGCAGACTGTGATCCCACCGCGCATGCGGAGGTGGTTGCGTTGAGGAAGGCTGCGGCGCTCAAGGGAAGCCCCCATCTGGAGGGATGCACCCTTTACGCCAGTTGTGAACCCTGCCCCATGTGCCTCGCCTCGGCCTATTGGGCGCACATCGGCCGCATTGTCTTTGCCCAAAGCCGGGAGGATGCCGAGGCCATGGGTTTCAGCGATGCCGAACTCTATGAGCAGGTGCCGCTGCCGCCAGGCAAGCGCAGCCTGCGCTGTGAAAGGCTGGAGTTGCCGCGAGCCAGGGATTTGATCACCGCCTGGAAGGATTCGGAGGGAAAACGTCCGTATTGAGACTCCTGCAATTTGTTTTGCTCTAATGAGTGGGTTGGGGGCAGCTTGGGTGGGGACGCAGTTTTGCCCTAATGAGTGGGCTTGCCGATGTGCCATTGCCTTTCAACCAACGTGCGGCGTATGTTCGCCCTGTCCGTGGGCCCCTTCCCGCGAAGGTCATGGCGGTGCAGTCGACGAGCCGGCCCGTGCGCACGTGTCCCTCATGAGGAAGGCCGGCCGGCATGAGTTCGGCGCCCACAATCAAGGACGTGGCCAGGGAGGTGGGCGTGCATTTCACCACTGTCTCGATGGCCTTGCGCGGACACCCCAGGATTCCTGTCGAGACACGCGAGCGGATCGTGCAGGTCGCCAATCGTCTTGGTTACCGAAGGAACCCCGCCTATACGGCGCTGAGCCAAAGGCGTTCGAAGACCGTGGCCATTTTCCAGACCCCGCGCATTGCCTACCTCACGAATCGTTCGGAGGACAACGGGCTCTTCGACACCGCACATCACCGCCGCTTCGTGGAGGGCGCGAAAAACCAGGCCGAGGCCATGGGCTACCATTTCGAGCTCCTCAGCCTCGATGCTGGGGCCCACACGCGGCAGACCCTCCAGGAAACCCTGCGGCGGGAACGGATCGGAGGGGTGATCCTCGGCGCCTTCGAGCCAGGGCGAGAAGATCCCGTCCTGGCATGGGAGGAACTGTGTGCGGTGAAGATCGATTCCCTTCATGTGTCGCCCGCCCTGCCCTATGTGGCAAACGACCAGTTCCACGCGGTGCGCCTGGCGGTCCAGCGGCTTCGCGAGCTGGGCTACGGGCGCATCGGACTGGCCATAGGGGTGCAGGATGAGGAGGGTTCCGATGACCAGCACCTGTGTGCGCTCCTGCATGAGCAGCGCCTGATGGAGGCGACTGCGCGGGTCCCGGCCCTGCTCTTCCCTCATGGCGCCACGCGAAGGGAGGCCTGCCCGCTGCTGCTCGACTGGATCAAGGCCGAACGCATCGATGCGGTCATCAGCAACTGGACGAGCATCCGCGGCCTAGTCGAGCAACTGGGCTTCGACTGTCCCGGGCAGGTGGCCTGTGCCTCCATCTGCCTGAGCCGCAGGGATCCCCGCATAGCCGGCGTGGTCGCTTCGCTTGCCCTGGTGGGAGCGCGTGCCGCGGCGTCCTTGGCGGAGCTCATGCGCGCCGATCGCCGTGGCATTCCCGTGCGCGCCACCCGAACCCTCGTGAAAGGAACCTGGCTGGATGGCAACTCCGCGCCCCCAAAAGTCCGCTGAGCACGCAGGCAGGCCCCCGACCCTCAAGGACGTGGCGCTCAAGGCGGGAGGGCTGCATCCCTCGACGGTCTCACTCGCCCTGCGCAACTTCCCCGGCGTGTCGGAAGGCTTGCGGCGGCGCATCAAGGCGGCGGCGAGGCAGCTGGGCTACAGGCCGGATCCCCTGCTGGCGGCCTTCAATTCGCATCGCATTTCGCATTCGGACCGGCGCAACACCGTGATCATCGCCATGGCTGCCGGTGGTGGGGCACGTTCAGAATGGGAAAAATCGCCGATGCATCGCCAGATCTGGGCGGGGGCGAGGCGGAGCGCTGCCGAGCTCCACGCCAAGCTCGAGCTGTTCCTCGTCGGGCCCTCCCAGCTCAGCGCCTCCCGCCTCTCGGGAATCCTTGTGGCGCGCGGGATCACGGGAGTGGTCGTCGCACCCGCCCATGCCGGCGTCGCCTTGGATGTCGACTGGTCGCTGTTCAGTGCGGTGCGCATCGAGGAGGATGGCCTGTCCGAGCCGCGCTACCAGGTCGCCGTGGACCACCGCCTCTCCGCGCGTCGTGCCTGGCTCAGGCTGCGTTCGCTCGGGTACCAGCGCGTGGGTCTTCTCGACCCTTCCGACTGGTCCGCCCCGGGGCGCGTGCAGACGCATGCCGGGATCGAGTTTGAGCAGACCCATGTGCCCCGCCACCTGTGTATTCCCATTTTGGATACGCCCTCGCCCGCGCCCGCCCAGGTCGGTGACTGGCTGGCAAGGCACCGCGTCGAGGCGGTCCTGTGCCCGAATCCGGCTGGCTGGGACCTGCTGAAGGAGGCCCAAGGCAGTGGCGCCGCGCAGTGCCCGGCCTTCGGCTGTCTCCAGCTTGCGGAGCAGGTGCCGGGAATGGCCGGCATGATGGCCGATTATGAGGCGGTCGGCGCCCTTGCGGTGGAGCAGCTTGTCACGCTCATGCGCACCCATGAGCGTGGGGCTGCCCAGGTCGAGGTCTGCACCCTGGTTTCCTCGCACTGGCGGGAGGGGGCCAGTTGTCCGCCCCGGTGAGGCTGTTCTAATGAGTGGGGGCCCATGCCCTCGCAGCCCCCCCGGCGCTTGGTCCCATTCTCCCCTCCCTGCTCCTGACATTCCCCCTTTCGTCCCTGCACGGAAATTCACCCTGCTTCCCACGCACCCTCATGACCCGTTTCCCCTCCCCTACCTGGCGGCCCCTTGGCCTATTCCTCCTCATGCTGCCCCTGCTCAATGCCGAACCTTCCTCCAGCCCCGGTCCCGTCGTCCTCAATGGGCAGGACGGCCGGCAGGTCCGCATCGAGGCCCTCGACCCCCACATCGTGCGCATCTGGGCCAAGACGGGTGGACACAGTTTTGTCCGCCCCGGCTCACTCGCACTGGAACAGGCGCCGGTCGGCCGCGTGGCCCTGCGGGTGGAACAGGCGGAGCGCAGCACGCGCGTCTCAACAGGAGCCATCACGCTGGAGCTGGATCGCGATAGCCTGGCCTTGGGCGCCAGGGCGGGCGACGCCGTGCTGCTTGAGGGCGGCTCCTGGATTTTCCCCTCATCAGGGGCTTCCCAGTGGGGGCTGCAACTTCCCGTGGCCCCCGAGGAAGCCCTGTTGGGTCTCGGGCAGGACAACCAGAACAACGGCCGCCTCAATCGTCGCGGCGTGATACGCGAGCTGTGGGCGGGACAAAAGATCAATTCCGGCAATGTCACCGCCGAATATCCCGTTCCGCTGCTGATCAGCACCGGGCGCAAGGGGCACGCCTACGGCCTGTTCCTTGACAACAGCCACAAGCTGCGTTTCGACCTCGCAAAAAGCGCCCCGGACAAGGTCCTCCTTGAAGCCGACGGCGGCGAGATGGACCTTTACCTCATCGACGGTCCCTCAATGCCCGAGATCATCGAGCGCTATACGCGGCTGACAGGCCGTCCCAGCCTTCCGCCCCTCTGGGCCCTTGGCTACTGGCAGAGCAAGTGCACCTACCACGACTGGAAGCCCCTGGACGAGGCGTACAGGCAACTCAATGAGCGCGGGTTCCCGGTGGACGCCTTTGTCATCGATTATGACTGGCCCGAGGTGGCGAACAACTTCAGGTGGGCGGCGCGCTGGTCCACTCCCGGCCAGACGCCAGCCGACAAGATCGCCGACTACGCGAACAAGGGTGTGAAGATCATCCTCTCGCAGTCCGGTCCGATGATCCGCCAGGAGTCCCCCACCTTCGCCACGGGCTGGGCGGCAGGGGTCTTTGCAACCGATGGCAAGGGCAACCCGGTCGAATGCGGCCACTATGGTGGCAAGCTCCTTGATTTCACCCATCCGGGGATGAACGCCTGGCTGTGGCCGCAGCTTTCTCCGCGCAACAAGGAAGGCGTGGCGGCCTGGTGGCTGGACCTCACCGAGCCGGAGGGCGAGCCGCCCCAGACCCAGTATCACGGCGGCAGTCCGGCCAATGTGCACAACGAATACTCGCTGCTGTGTTCGCGCAGCTTTGAGTCAGCGCAGCTGGCGGACAACCCCGACAAGCGTCCGTTCATCCTCACGCGCAGCGCCTCCGCCGGCTCGCAACGCCATCATGTGGCGGTTTGGACGGGCGATGTGTACAGCGACTATGCCACCCTGCGCGCCCATCCGGCCGAGATGCTGAACAGCGGTCTCAGCGGCCTGGTGTGGTGGACCTCCGACAGCGGCGGCTTCATGAATGGCTATTACAAGGATGACCAGATGGGCGCGCATGGCCGCCTCTATGAGCGCTGGATGCAGCTCTCGGTCTTCTCCCCCATCACCCGTGCCCATAAGGCGGGCGGGCTTCCTGAACCCTACCAGTTCGGTCCGGCCGTCGAGCAGGGCTGCCTGCATTATCTCAAGCTGAGGTATCAGCTGATGCCCTACATCTATTCCCATGCCTGGGAGGCAAGCGTCACCGGCATGCCCCTGGCGCGGGCCCTGGCCCTGGAGTTCCCGGAGGATCCCAAGGCCGTGGCCGCGGCCGGCGACCAGTATCTCTTCGGTCGCTCCCTCCTGGTGGCCCCGGTCACCCACGAGGGGCGGACCAACCGTGCCGTCTATTTCCCCAAGGGAACCTGGTTCGATTGGGACACCGGCGTGGAGTACGCGGGAGGACGCAGCTGGGTCGTGCCCGCACCGCAGAACCGCATTCCCGTTGCGGTGCGCGCCGGCGCCATCATTCCCATGGCGCCCGAGATGCGCCACACCGGGGAGAAGCCCTGGGATCCCCTCACGGTGGCGGCCTGGCCATCGGGCAGGTCGAGCTTCACCCTGTATCGGGATGATGGATACAGTTTTGCCCATCGCAAGGGCGAGCACACCGTGACCCTCATCGAGTGCGAGGAGGACGGCGCCGCCGTCAGGCTTACGATCACGGAGTCCAACAAGAAATTCACCCCGGCGAGCTATCGCCTGAAGCTGCACCTCGGCGCGGCCCCTCTCCGCCTCTCCAAGGCGGACGGGGCGTCCATTCCCTTCTCCTGGGATCCGGAAGCCCGTGTCCTCAGCGCGGATTATTCAGCCCCGCGTGAGCTGCTGCGTCATGAGCTTCACCTGACTCTCGCAGGGCAGCGCCTGCCTTCGAGGCCCGCCCCTGTCCTGGTGGAATCCAAGGTCGATGCCAGTGCCGAGGCCACCGGTTCGGTGGGCCGGCCTGTTCCCCATTTCCTGCCCGCCCCCGCCCTGCCCGCCCGCATCAAGGCGATCAACTATGACAAGGGTGGCGAGGGCGTGGCCTTCCACAGCACGCGGCCCCTGCCGGAGAAGCCGCGTTATCGCCAGGACGACTTCTCCCTGCGCGAGGGCTCGGATGTAGGCGGCGGCTTCGTTCTCGGCGACCTCAGGGCAAGTGAGTGGGCCCGTTACACCGTGGACTGCGGAAATGGCGGCTGGTTTGATCTCAGCGCGCGCGTGGCCAGCGCCCAGTCGGGCGGGCGCCTGCGCGTGATCGCCCAGGACCGCATCGTTGCGGTGGTCGAGGTGCCGGTGACAGGCTCCGACGACACCTGGACCGACGTGGTGGTGCCCGGGGTGTACCTGAATCCGGGCGAGCTCAGCCTCATGTTCTATGTGGACCTTCCCGGCTTCCGCCTGAACACCGTCGAGTTCCGCAGGGCGGCGTCGACGCCGCGGCTCTATCCGGCGATCTTCGCCGCACGCAGCGGCTTTGCCGACCTGGAGCGCACGGGCGGCTCCGCGGGCAAGGGGGCGGTGGCCAATCTGGGCCGCCTGGGCAGCAGCCTCAGCTTCGGGGTCGTGGCGCCCGCGGCGGGCGAGGCAACCCTGCGTATCCGCTATCAGAATACACGGGGCAAGGCCCTTCCCTACTCCGCCCGGCTCGGTGGCGTGGAGTTCACGCAGCTTCAGCTCCCTGACACCGGCGGCAGGTGGGTCGACCATGACCTGAAGGCCACGCTCAAGGCCGGCGCCAACGCCTTCTCCCTGCATGGCCTGGTGGACGGCTACGACGGCGTCACGGTGGAACAGCTCGAGCTGATCCTGCCCTGAGGCATCAGCGTTTCGTGTCGGCGGGCAGGGGTGAGGCGTCCTCGAGGCCCTCACCCTTGCTGTTCTCGGCACTGATGAGCGGGCCGGTGTGGCCCGCCAGCCTCAGGCCGCGCAGCCCGACCCTGTGGACGTTTCGCAGGGAGATGCCGTTGGTGCATGTGCCTTCGATGTCCTCAAGGACCAGGCCCAGGAGGGGGCGTGCGTCCGGGATCTGCACCACCTCGGCGAGAGTCCTGCAGTTCACC
>JAHFTI010000030.1:0-8972 GCA_023265535.1 Opitutaceae bacterium | reverse complement strand
AGCCCGGCTTCGCCCTCGACCGGATCGTCGACCGTGTTGGTGTTGCCTGCCGAGCTCAGGTTGATCCGGAGGAAGGAACCTCCCTGGACGGTGAGTTCGGAGCCCACGATGTCCTCGATGACGCCCGCACGGCCCACGCGGGACTTGATGTAGATGGCGTGGGTGGCGGAGTCGACGAAGGTGGTGCGTGAGATGAAGACCCTGCGCACGCCGGAGGAAAGCTCGCTTCCGATTCCGATGCAGGCGAAACGCCTGCCCTGGAGAAGGCAGTCGGTGATGACCACGTCCTCGGTGGGCCTTCCCTCCCGGGCTCCGTTGCGGCCGCGGCCCGACTTCAGGCTGATGCAGTCGTCCCCGGTGTCGATGTCGCAGGCCTCGATGCGCACACGGCTGCAGGAGTCGATGTCGATGCCGTCGCGTGCACCCCGGATGGTGAGGTTGCGCACGGTGACGTTGGTGCAATAGGTGGGATGCGTGGCCCAGTTGCCTCCCTGGATCACGGTGAACCCATCCCAAAGGATGCCGTTGCAGTGGTTCGCCTCCAGCACCAGGGCTCCGCGCGGGTTTTGGCCGGCGGCCACCTGGGGATTCCCCTCTATGCGACCGGGCCCCACGATTCCGATGCCGTCCACGTTTGCGGCGTGGATCAGCGCCCTGTGGCCGGGCTGCCAGCGTCCCTCCCAGCGCACATCGATCAACGGGTAGTCCGCCAGGTCGGGGCTGCCGAGCAGGACTGCGTCCTTCGCGAGGCGCAGGGTGGTTTGCCTGCCGAGCTGGATGCTCCCGATGAGGTAGCGGCCCGCCGGCACAAAGACCTCGCCGCCGCCGGATACCGCGCACAGGTCGAGGGCGCGCTGGAAGGCGGCTGTGTCCTTGCTGACACCGTCGCCTGCCGCCCCCGCCTTGCGCACATCAAAATGGCCCAGCTCTCCCGGTATGGCCGCGCCCGCCCCCAGAATGCTGAAATCCCTTGCGCTGGTCCTGCCCAGGTACTGCTGGTCGGCAAAGTCGAGCAGGGCGGTCCAGTCGTCGGCGGTGAAGGCGTGTCCGTGCGCGCCATAGTTCAGGCCGAGCCTGCTCTCGACGCCGAGGAGCCGGTAGGTGGGCAGGGCGGCTGCGAGGCTGGTCTTCACTGCATTGGGAACCGAGACCGTGTCCGTCTCGCCTTCGAGTGCCAGGAAGGGGCGCGGGGCGCACAGCGCCACGAACCAATGCTGGTCGAAGGGGAGCCGGTCCGTGTGCCCCCAGAACTCGCGCAGGCGTGGGCCGAACCAGTTCGGATACTTGTTCATCATCTCGCCCAGCCCCTCGCGGCCCCCGCGGCCAAGGCCGCTGAAACGATACACGCCGATGCCGCCACCCCCCGTGACGACCGGTGCGGCCATGAGGCGCCCATCGAAGGCAGCGGCGATCATCGCTGATTTTCCCGTGCGCGAGACTCCTGTCACGATGAGGTGTCCTGCATCCACGAGCGGCTCCGTCTCGAGGTAGTCCGCTATGCGTGAGACTCCCCAGGCCCAGGCCGCAAGCACGCCCCAGTCGTAGCCCGGGTATGCCGGAAAAAAGCGCGTGTGGCGAAAGGCGAAGGAGCCGTCCTCCCTTCGCAGTGTGGTGTCCTCCGCGCAGTCATTCGCGTTGAAGAGGGCAATCCCGTAGCCGCGCCCGAGTGCCTGGCTGTGCTCAGTGGCGAACTCCTCGGCGGTGATCGCCTTGGGCAATTTCGCAGGCGGGAGGTCCGTGGGAGTGGCTGTCGAGGGCAGCAGGACATTGACTCCCTTGCCCTGGGTGGGGCCCTGCGGCAGGCGGGTCAGGGGCGTGGCGCCGGGGGGCGTGGCCCCGGGCATGATGATGACGGGATGCGGCTTCCCGTCGGAGGGCAGGAAGAGGCCTATCTCGAGTGAGAGGGACTTGTCGGGGCCGAAGTGCAGGCGTATCCGTTGGTAGCGCAGCGCGCCCGCCGCGATAAGCTCGGTGGAGAGGACCTCCCCCGAGACATTGCCGGGTGCCGGGGGCATGTGTCCGGTGGCGTAGTGTTGGAGCAGGCTCCGCATCTCCTCGCGGCGAAGAGCCCAGTCGGCTGCGGTGGCGACCGGTTTGCCCGAATTGAGCCTGAGAATCTCCGGAAGCTGCTCGCTCTGCCCGAGCTGCAGGGCGGCCGGATGTTGGGTGCAGGAGCAGGTGATCTGCGGCAGGGGGATTTCGAGAGGATCAGGCCCTGCGCTGATGGGGCGTGGCGCAGGTGCCGGCCCGAGGGCCCCGAGGGGCAGGACGCAGAGTATCAGGCAGGCCACTACAAGGAGACGCTGGGGCAGCGGGGAGGGGGCGCTCATGGTCGTACGATGACGGGACGCACGCAGGGTGCAACGGAGGGTTTTCGCACTCGTTTGCAGGGATGCCTGGGGCGAGGCTGACGTAGCGTCCCCACCCCCGGAAATGTCCGCTGGCAATCGCCCTCCCACCCTGCTTAGGATCCCGCGTCGCACCGACTTGGTAGTGCCTGCGCCACTACAGAGGCCCGGGCGCATACGCTCACCCATGGGAATCATCAACCGACAACAAGGCCGGCAGATCGAGGCGAAGGCGATGGCCGCTCCCGGCGGTGTGCAGGCGCCCCGGCGCCTGCAGTTCGATGCGCTGGGCACGCGCTGCGAGGTGCAGTACCACACTCCCACGGACGAGAAGGCTGCCGCCTTCGAGCGGGACGCCAAGGGCTGGGTGGCGGCGTTCGAGGCCAAGTACTCGCGTTTTCGTCCCGACAGCCTGCTCAGCCGCATCAACGCGGCCGCGGGCAAGGGCTGGACTGAGCTTGATCCGGAGGCCGAGCAGATGCTGAAACTCTGCGGCTCGCTGTTCTTCATGACGCGCGGTGTTCTGGATGCCACCGCCCTGCCGCTGTTGCGCCAATGGGATTACAGGCGCAAGCATTCTCAGGTTCCCTCGGGAACGGAGATCGCGGAGGCCCGCCGCCTGGTGGGTTGGGGCAAGGTGCAGCTCGCGCCCGGAAAGGTGTTGCTACCCGAGGCGGGCATGGCCCTGGATTTTGGCGGCTTTGGAAAGGAGTGGGCGGTGGACATGGTCGCGCGCATCGCCGCCGAACGCGGCATCGAGGCGGCACTCGTGGACTTCGGGCACGACATTCGCAGCTTCGGGCAGCCCCCGGGACGTCCCGCCTGGCACATCGGACTGGAGGATCCTCTGAAGCCCGGAAGCCTGCGCGGATCCATTGCCCTGACGCCCGGACGTGGCGTGGCCAGCTCGGGGGACTACATCAGGCACTTCACCCTCGATGGGAAACGGTACGGGCACATCATCGACCCGCGCTCGGGCATGCCCGTGGCCAATGGCTGCCTGCAGGTCACGGTGGTGGCGGACACCTGTCTGCGCGCCGGCATCCTCTCCACCACCGCCTTTGTGCTGGGGCTCGCGGAAGGGCCCGCCTTCATACAGGCGACTCCCGGTGCGGAGGGCATCCTCGTCTCGGCGACCGCACGGGCGCAGACCCGCGGCTTCTGGCAGTACGAACTTGCCTGAGCCCCGCGTTTTCCGGAGGGCGCGAGTCCTGTGAGTCCAGGGTGGGGATTGCCCCTGGCTCCTGCGCTCTAATGAGTGGGAACCGGCGTGTTTGGCTGCGGCACGCTGTGCGCAAATCGTTCCAGACACCCGGTGTGTATCCGGTCTTACCAAGTCTTCCCCATGATCATGCCTGCCTTTCGAACCTGGGCTTTGCTTGCCAGCATTGCCGTTTGCTCCCTACAGGGGGCCCAGCTTGCCTCGCTCTCGAATGAAGCGCGGACCCTTCGCATCGAGCTCAGCCTCGAGGCCGGGCGCCTCAGTTATTCCGTGACCCACCGCGATGCCGGTGGCAACGAGGCCCTGGTCGTGGAACCTTCCGCCCTTGGCCTGACGCGCGCCGACTCGGACTTCCGCGAGGGGCTGACGCTGCTCAAGGTGGAGCCTGCTGCAATCCGGGAGGATTCCTATCAGCTTTCGGCCGGCAAGGTCAGTCGCGTCGCCCTGAGGTATGCGGAGCAGCGGGTACATCTCCTGAACAAGGATCAACAGCCCCTTACCATCACCCTGCGTGCGCAGGCAGATGGCGTCGCCTTCCGTTACGGTTTTCCGGGCGGGCGGTCCGGAGAGCTTCGGCTGACGGATGAGTCCACCTGCTTCAAGCTTCCCTCGGAGGGCAAGGTGTGGCTCCAGCCCTATGAGCAGATCGCCACCTGGGGGCCCGCCTACGAGATGGAGTACCTCAATGGGATTCCGATTGGAACACGCACTCCTGCCGGCGCGTTCGCAGGCTGGGCCATGCCGGCGCTCTTTCAGGTGAAGGGCCGCTGGGTGCTGCTCACCGAGGCCCACCTCGATGGCAACTGCTTTGCGGCACACCTGCAGCCTGATTGCGAGGGTGGCCTGTACAGGGTCCGGCTGCCCGAGGAGAATGAGACCTATGGCGTGGCCCCGCAGCATGCGGTGCTGCAGGCTCCCTGGGAATCGCCCTGGCGTGTGTTCATCATTGGCGAGACGCCTGCCACGATCGTCGAGTCCACGATGGTGTATGACCTGAATCCCCCGTCGGTGATCGCCGACACAAGCTGGATCAAGCCGGGCTTGGTCTCGTGGAGTTGGTGGAGCGACATGAGCAGCGCGGGCGACTACAATCGCCTTGTGCCCTGGATCGACCTGGCGTCCGACCTGAAGTGGCCCTATTCGACCATCGACCTGGGCTGGCACCAGATGCGCAATGGCAACATCGAGCAGCTGATCGCCTACGCCAAGGGCCGCAAGGTCGACCTCATCCTCTGGTACAATTCGGGGGGCAAGCACAACCAGGTGCCTGATGCCGGGCCGATGGATCGCCTCGACACCCCGGAGAAGTGCGAGAAGGAGATGAGCTGGCTGGCCTCGCTGGGCGTCAAGGGCGTGAAGGTGGACTTCTTCCAGTCGGACAAGCAGTATGTCATCAACAAGTATCTCGACATCCTTAAGGCTGCCGCCCGGCACCGGATCCTGGTCGATTTCCATGGCGCCACCATTCCGCGCGGCTGGGCGCGCACCTACCCCAACCTCATGACCTCCGAGGGTGTGCGCGGCGCGGAGCAGTATTGGGATGCTGGATACGCGGAGCGGGTGCACACGATCAGCACCATCTATGCCTTCACGCGCAATGCCATCGGGTCGATGGATTTCACGCCCGTGGTGATCGGCGGGGCGCCCCACCTGCAGTGGCACAGGACAACGAACGCCTTCGAGTTGGCAACGGCCGTGGCGTTTGAGAGCGGCTGGCAGCACATCTGCGCGAGCCCCGCGGCCTTGAGGGTGCAGCCAGACTACGTGCTCGATTTCCTCACCGACCTGCCCGCCGCCTGGGACGAGACCCGTCACCTAGCCGGCGCTCCGGGCGACCTCAGCGTGCTGGCACGGCGCAAGGGCGCGACCTGGTACATCTCCGCACTCAACGGCCTCAATGAGGAGCGCACGGTGAAGGTCCCGCTGCAGTTCCTTGGGACGGCCTCTCACGAGGGACTGCTGATCGGTGACGGGGCGTGGCAGAAGGAGACAAAGAAGACGGTCCTGACGGTGGCCCGGACCGACACCCTGACCCTCACCCTCGCCGGCCGCGGTGGCGCAGTGGTCCGCCTGAGACCGGGCGCAAAATAGACGCTGACCGCGCAGCGACGGACCGTCATTGGGTATCGCTCCAAGGGGCCCCTGCATCGCGGGGGCCTTTTGCTTTTGTGCGGGCGCAACAGCATGGCAAAATCTGCGTGATTGGTGCTGGATTCCGCTCAGAGATCTTGGGCTATACCTTACCCAGTAGTTCACAACATAATGATAAACAATAGCTTAAAACTTGTGTACGTGTAAAGGTATTAGATAATCAATTCTTGTTATACGCATAAGGAGTGGTAATCTATGCCTGTGTCCCATCCGGGCACTTTACCCTCCCCAAGAAAGCCTGACCCGGCAGTCGGCCGGCTTTCGAGAACCCATAAATGAAAGCATACATGAATAAGCTGAGTTGCATGCTCCTGATGGCCTTCCTGCCCCTGGTTGGCTTTGCACAGGAAACCAAGGAAGCTCCCAAGGCACCCAAACAAAACACCCTCTCGACCTATCGGGTCTGGGTGAAGGACGGGCATACCGAAGCCTTCAAGGCCGCCGTAGCCAACCATGCGCAGAAATTCCACACGGGAAATTGGAAATGGCGCGTGAGCGAAGTGATCACAGGCCCTGACTCCGGCGCCTACATGATCAACGAGGGACCGAACTCCTGGACTGACATTGATGGACGCGGAACATTGGGACCCGAGCATGAGAAGGACTATGCTTCCAATATCCTGCCCCACATCGAAAAGTCCTCCCCTGAGATGTTTGTGGTTTACGAGGAGCAGGCCAGCACGACCGCAGCCACCAACTGGTCTACGAAGTCCGGTATCACCCATTATTTTTTCAAGCCCGGCCGGGGGCCTGCCACCTTTGCCTGGCTGAAGACACTGAAGCCCGTCATCGAAAAGATCGGTGGCAATGTGGTGGTCTGGTCCACCGCCTTTTCGGGTGAAGGACAGTTCATTCTCGTGCGTCGCTTCAAGGATGGGCTCAAGGACATGGACCTGGACACCCCGTCCCTTCGCAAGACCTATGATGAAATCCACGGTCCGGGCTCCTATGAGCGCGCACTGGAGGAAATGGGGCGCAACATCTCCCATATGCATTCGGAGCTGATCGAGGCCAAGCCGGAGCTCAGCTCGAAGTAAGCCGCTTCGTCATTCACCCCGACGCAATCTCATCCCACCCGCCCCATGCCAAAATTCATCATCGAACGTGAAATTCCCGGTGCAGGCTCCCTCAGTCCAGAGACGCTGCAGGGCATCTCAGCCAAGTCCTGTTCCGTGCTGAACGAGCTCGGCCCCAAGATCCAATGGGTGCAGAGCTATGTGACAGGAGACAAGGTGTACTGCGTCTACATCGCGCCCAGTGCGGAACTCGTGCGTGAGCACGCCCTCAGGGGCGGGTTCCCCGCGAACCGCATCAGCGAGGTGACCGGTATCATCGATCCCACTACAGCGGAGGCCTGAGCATCAGCTTCGAAAAGCAAGGCCCTCCCAATGCCTCCTGCGTTGGGGGGGCTTTTCATGTACCCACTCCTTAGTCCGACGGGCTCCAGGTGAATTCCTGTCCCTTGGCCAAGTTCAGGTCGCGCTCCTGTCTGCCAAGACGAAGCCGGCAGGGGGTTCCGCACAAGGACCGAAGGGTGGCGGCGGTCAGTCGGCCCTTCTCCCACTTCAGGTCGACCTCGAAGCCGCCGCGGGCGCGCAGTCCGCTGACGGAACCTGTGGGCCAGGCCTTGGGCAGGGCTGGGAGCAGGTCGATAAGGGGGATGCCCCCGGCGGTGACTTCGTGGCTTTGCAACAACAGCTCGGCGATGCCCGCCGTGGCTCCGAAGTTCGAGTCTATTTGAAAGGGGGGGCAGGCGCCGAAGAGATTCGGGTACGACCCACCGGCACCCCTGTACCCCACGTTGGATGGCTCCACCGGAGCGAGCAGGTTTTGCAGGAGAAGATGGGCGCGGTCGCCATCGCGGAAGCGGGCCCAGAAGCTGATCTTCCAGGCCAGCGACCAGCCGGTGCCGCCATCACCGCGGGTCTCCAGGACCTTGCGCGCGGCAGCAAGGAGCTCGGGTGTCGCAGAGGAGACGAGCGTGCCCGGATAAAGTCCGAAGAGGTGCGAGACATGGCGGTGCTTGGGGTCTGTCTCGCGGTAGTCCTCGACCCATTCTTGGATGCGTCCCGTGGCAGGGCTTATGACAATGGGTTGGAGCCGTTCCAGTGCGGCTGCACACTCGTCACGGAAGCCCGCATCGACATCGAGAATCCTGCTGGCGGCGATGCAGTTCTGCAGGACCTGGCGGATGAGCATGATGTCCATTGTTGCCCCATAGGTGAACGACGAGCGTTGGCCGTCGGCTGTAATGAAGGCGTTTTCCGGCGAGTGCGATGGTGCCGTCGTGAGCTTCCCCGCGATGGGCGTGCCGGGAGGAGCCTCGACGAGGAAATCGAGGAGGAAGCGGGCCGCCCCCTTCATGAGTGGCCAGCCGCGCTTTTGAAGGAAGTGCCGGTCGCCCGTGAAGAGGTAATGCTCCCAGGGATGAAGTGAGAGCCAGGCGGACCCCATTGGCCAGACACCCTGAAGATCGTCAGCCGGTGAGCTGTGCCCCCAGGCGTCAGTCAGATGGTGGACGACCCAACCGCGGGCATTGTAATGGGCCTTGGCGGTGCGGGCGCCCGGCTTGACCAGGCCCTCCATGAGGTCGAACAGCGGCAGGTGGCACTCCGGGAGTCCGGTCACCTCGGACGGCCAGTAGTTCATCTGAACATTGATGTTGGTGTGATAGTCAGCGTTCCACGGCGCGTTCATCTGCCAGGCCCAGAGTCCCTGGAGATTGGCCGGCAGGTCGCCCGGACGGGAGCTGGAGATGAGCAGGTAGCGACCGAGTTGGAACAAGGTGGCACTCAGGGCCGGGTCGCCAGTACCCGCGTGGTTTTGTCGGATCCGCTCGTCCGTGGGCAGTTGTGCTGCGGGTGTCGTGCCAAGATCGATGGAAACGCGACCAAACAGCGCGGCATGTGCCTCGCGATGGGAGCGGGCGAGGGTGTCAAAGGATGAACGGGCAGCGTCGGCAATGCGCTTCTCGGTGGCGGCGAGTGGATCGCCGCCGTCGTAGGAGGTGGCTCCGTCAATGAACAGCCACACTTCATCAGCGCCGCGGATTTCGAGTTTTCCGCCGGCATTGGTCAGGGAGCCGCCTGCCGTGAGGGCGCGCGCCTGGGCGACGAAGGAAATCCCTCGCGGGGCGCCGCTCTTATCCTTGCGGTCGATGGTGCCTTGGAGGAGGAGGGAATCCTTGCGCAGGGGATGCGCCACGGTATTGGCATCGCGGGCGCGGACGAGGCCGAGGAGCAGATTCAGGG
>JAHFTI010000407.1 GCA_023265535.1 Opitutaceae bacterium | reverse complement strand
GTCAACTTTGGCGCCACCGGCATCGGCCTCACCCGCACCGAACACATGTTCTTCGAGGGTGACCGCATCGACGCCATGCGCGAGATGATCCTCGCCGACACGCTCGAGGCCCGCGAGGAGGCCCTGGCCAAGCTGCTGCCCTACCAGCGCGCGGACTTCTTCGGTATCTTCAAGGAGCTGAAGGGCTTCCCCGCCACCATCCGCTTCCTCGATCCCCCGCTGCACGAATTCCTTCCCCACAGCAAGGAGCAGCAGCTGGACCTCTCCAAGAAGCTGGGCATCCCCGTCGAGAAGATCATGGCCCGTGTTCACGAGCTCCATGAGTTCAACCCGATGCTCGGTTTCCGCGGCTGCCGCCTCGGCATCAAGTATCCCGAGATCACCGCGATGCAGGCCCGCGCCGTCTTCGAGGCCGCCGCCGATGCCAACAAGCAGGGTCTCAAGGCCAAGCCCGAGATCATGATCCCGCTCGTCGGCTTCAAGAAGGAGCTCGATCTGCAGGTCGCCATCGTTCACGAGGTCGCCAAGCAGGTCCAGGCCGAGAAGAAGACGAAGATCGCCTACACGGTCGGCACCATGATCGAGGTTCCGCGCGGTGCCCTCACCGCCGACGAGATCGCCCAGACCGCCGAGTTCTTCAGCTTCGGCACCAACGATCTCACCCAGACCTGCCTGGGCATGAGCCGCGACGACTCCGGTTCCTTCCTCAACCCCTACATCGAGGCCGAGGTCTTCAAGAAGAACCCGTTCGCCTCCGTCGACCAGACGGGCGTCGGCCAGCTCATGAAGATCGCCATCGAGAAGGGCTCCAAGACCCGCCCCGGAATCAAGCTCGGCATCTGCGGCGAGCACGGCGGCGATCCGGACTCCGTCAAGTTCTGCCATAAGATCGGCCTGACCTACGTCAGCTGCTCGCCCTTCCGCGTGCCCGTCGCCCGCCTCGCCGCAGCCCAGGCTGCCGTCGAGGAGGCCAAGGCCGCCAAGGCTGCCAAGAAGTAAGCGCTTCAACGGCTGAACTGCCTGTCACTTCGAGCCCCGTCCCTCACCGGACGGGGTGTTTTGTTGTGGCTCGTGCCGGGAGATACCAGCGGAGAGCAATCCAGCTGAGCGCTCTGTTGGCCGCTTCCAGTGGAGCCCGCCGATTGCGAGTGCCGAAGGGCACGAGGGCGGGCGGCTCCAGGGACTGCCTTGCGGCCTCCAGAGCGTGCAGCAGGATTGCGCGCAGCGGGAATGCGCCACTAAGGTATTCAGATCTCAACTACACCAGGTACTCACGCCTGGCCGGGCTCGTAGATGTAGCCCACGCCGTGCACGGTCTTGAAGTCGTCGAGCAGGATCCCGTGCGACTTGTACATGTCGCGGATCTTCACGATGTACTGGTCCAGGGAGCGGCTGCGCAGGTCCGCGTGTTCGCCCCAGACGCCATGGATGAGCGCCTTGCGGGTGATGACCACGCCGGTGTAGTTGTGCAGGTAGGCGAGGATGCCGAGCTCCTTGCGGCCGATCTTCTCGCTGACCCCGTCGGGGAACACGATTTCCAGCCGCTGCGGATGCACCGTGGTGCCGCTGAAGGTGAACGGGGCGTCCGACACCTTGGCATTGCGCGTGAGATGCAAATCCTTCTTGGATTCGGTCCTGCGCAGCACCGCCCGGATGCGGGCCACGAGTTCCGAATAGCTGAAGGGCTTCGTGATATAGTCGTCCGCGCCCAGCTCCAGGCTGCGCACCTTCGTGGGCTCCTGGTTCACCGCCGTCAGGAAAATCACCGGGATGTCGAGGTCCGCCTTCTTCATCTCCTCCAACAGGACCGTTCCGGGGTGATCCGGCAGGTTCATGTCAAGGAGCACGAGATTCGCAAAATTCCGCTTGAGAAAGCGTTGCGCGTGCTCGACCCTCAGGCAGATCTGGGTGTTCATGCCTGCCCCCTCCAGATGCGTGGCTATGACCTTCGCCAAGGGCTCTTCATCTTCGACGATGACGATCAGGGGTTTCGCTTCACTTGCCATGCTGTTGGGAGGGGTATCTGAAGGTCCTGCTTTTTACAATTATTTCCGCTGCTGTCGAGTTCAACGGCACCCATAAGAATAGGCTTGAATGGCATTGTTCCCATGCGTGTCTTATTTTCGTGAGCGACAACAAGCCCCTTATAATGCTCGGTCTGCCGAAGGGCAGCCTCGAGGAATCCACGAAGAACCTTTTTGCCAAGGCCGGTTGGAAGATCTCCACCAGCTCACGCTCCTACAAGCCGTCGATTGACGACCCGGAGCTTGATGGCCGTTTCATTCGTGCACAGGAGGTTTCCCGCTACGTCGAGCAGGGCTTCTTCGACTGCGGCCTGACCGGCTACGATTGGATCCGTGAAAATGAGTCCGATGTGGTCGAGGTCTGCGACCTGATCTACAGCAAGGTCTCCTCGGTCAAATCCCGCTGGGTCCTCTGCGTGCCCGAGGCTTCCGCCGTGACAAAGCCCGAACAGCTCGCTGGTAAGCGCATTTCCACCGAACTCGTCGGCACTGTCCGCCGCTATTTTGCCGCCAAGAACATCCCCGTCGAGGTGGAGTTCTCCTGGGGCGCCACCGAGGTGAAGGTGCCTGACCTGGTCGACGCCATTGTCGACATCACCGAGACGGGCAGCTCCCTGCGCGCCAACAAGCTTCGCATTGTGGATACCCTCCTCGAGACGAACACCAAGTTCATCGCCAACAAGTCCTCCTGGGCCAACCCGGCCAAGCGCCGCAAGATCGAGACCATCGCCATGATGCTCCAGGGTGCCCTCGAGGCGGAGAGCAAGGTCGGCCTCAAGATGAACCTGCCCAAGGCCAACCTCGACACCATGCTGCAGACCCTGCCCGCCCTGCGCAACCCGACCATCAGCCCGCTCTCCAGCCCGGACTGGGTGGCGCTCGAGACGATCACCGACGAGCGCATCGTTCGCGAGATCGTCCCCCAGCTCAAGCAACTCGGCGCCGAGGGCATCGTGGAATACCCGCTGAACAAGGTCATCTACTGAGCCGGGTCCGCACGGCCTGTATTGGAAAACCTAATACACTCATCGGACCCGCGCCTGCGCGGGTCTTTTTTTTGCCCTCCCCGAATCCCCTGTCCCCATTCTCCCTCTCAGCCGCAGCAGCGGCACCCTCCGATGGCTGCGAGCGCGGCGCAGGAGGGCCCTTTCCCGTTTTCCCATGAAAGTGAAGCTTGCCCTCCTCCAGCATCCCTGCGGCCCCGACCTCGAAGCCAATCACCGGCACACCCTCGAGCTTGCCGAGCGCGCGGTCGCCCAGGGGGCGAACATCCTCTGCACCCAGGAGCTCTACCGTTCGGAGTATTTCTGCCAGAGCGAGGACTACCGGTACTTCGATTGCGCCGAGTCCATTCCGGGACCGTCCACGGACGCCTGGAGCGCCTTTGCACGCCGCCATGGGGTCGTGGTCGTTTCCTCGCTGTTCGAGCGGAGGGCGCCGGGATTGTACCACAACACCGCCGTTGTCGTGGATGCCGATGGGAGCCTGCTCGGCTCCTACAGGAAGATGCACATCCCCGACGATCCCCTCTTCTACGAGAAGTTCTACTTCACGCCGGGCGACCTCGGCTACCGCGTGTGGAACACCCGTTTCGGCAAGCTGGGCGTGCTGATCTGCTGGGACCAATGGTACCCCGAGGCCGCCCGCCTCACCGCGCTCAAGGGCGCCGAGATTCTCATTTACCCCACTGCGATCGGCTGGCATCCGGCCGAGCCCGCCGCCCTGCAGCAGCGCCAACACGCCGCTTGGGAGACGATCCAGCGTTCCCATGCAGTGGCCAATGGCTGCTACGTGGCCTCGATCAACCGCTGCGGCTTTGAGAATCCGGCCGGGGGCAATGGCTTGCGTTTCTGGGGGCAGTCCTTCGTCGCCGGCACCATGGGCGAGGTGCTCGCCAAGGCCTCGGTGGAATCCGAGGAGATCCTCCTGGTGGAGGTCGACCTGGCCTCCCTCGACGACACCCGCACCCACTGGCCCTTCCTGCGGGACCGCCGCATCGATTCCTATTCCGAGATCACCCAACGTTATCTGGCCTGAAGCGTCCGCGCCCGGCCAGGCAGCTGCCCGACTGATAGTCCCGGCCCTTGCAGGGGATCGGGCTTGCCGCCCGGAAAGGGTGGCGGAAGGCTGGCGCCCCCTGTCACCGGGGCGCTATTTCCCTCTCAGGGTTGCAAGTCCCCGCGCCGCCCCTTCACTTGTCTTTGGATCATGTCATTTCCTCAATCGCAGCGCCCGCACACACCCAAGTCCGCCGAGACGGCCTCAGCCACTCCGGCCGCCCTGGGATTTCGCATGCCCGCTGAATGGGAGGAGCAGCGCGCCATCTGGTTTTCCTGGCCTTCCCGCCAGAGCACCTGGCCTGGCCATTACGACCTGATTCCCCGCAAGTTCGCGGAAATCATCGCGACGGTGTCGCGTCTCCAGGCCGTTCACGTGAATGTGGCCCTGCCCCTGCAGGACCT
>JAHFTI010000029.1 GCA_023265535.1 Opitutaceae bacterium | reverse complement strand
TCCCTCTGCTGCACCACATCCCGGAGGGCCTCAATGACGACGGCATCCTCAGTCCTCGCCGCCTCGGGAAGGCTCAGGAGCTGGGTACCGCTGGCATCAAAGAGCACCATGCGCGAATAACGGGTGCCCCCGCGCATCACATCCAGCCATTGCAACGCACGCTTGCGATTGAGCGGATCGAGCGGCGCAGCCAGGTAAAGCTCGATGTCACGCGCCACCGCGGGCGCCCTCATGAGAAAATGGGCGTCATTCGTGCGCTCCTTGCGCCAGGCCGCGACCTGGGCAGTCTTCATGTCGGAAACCGCCACCAAGGAATCACTTGCACTCCGCTTCAGCGCCTCATTCTGGCTCATGAAGAAAAAGAATCCCGTCTCCGCGACACCGACGGCGATCAATGCGATGAACAACAGGACTGCTTTCTCGGAACGCTTCAGCTGCTTGATCATGGAGTGGGCAGGGCAACGGAATCCTCGGGGCTGCTTCCACCGAAGCCTGTGAAAATGAGGTCCTAGCACCTCCAAAGGCCTCCGGCCGGGGTTTCAGGCGCAGGGAAGGGGTACTCCAAGCGCTTGATCTGTTGAGAAATAAACCCTGTCGTGGCGCGGCATGCAATCCCCAAAAAGCCCGCCCCGGAAAACGTTTGCAGAGACATAAGAGAGTCAGCCAGCCCTCCATGCGCTGGGATTAGGCGCGATTATTCATCTCAGGCACCCTCCAGGGATACCTCCATGTTCAACCTCAACACCTTCGACCAGTGCAGCGGCGGAAACCCCGCCCAGTGCGAGGCCAGCGTCAGGCAGCTCCCTGCCTCCCTCGATGGCGGACTCCGCCTCATCCTCCTCGGGGCACCCGGCGTAGGCAAGGGAACCCAGGCCGACCTGCTCCGCAGGGCCATTGGAATCACCCAGTTTTCCACGGGAGATTTCTTCCGTGCGGCCATCGCCGATCCCCTGGCGCCGCACAGCGCCGCCACCATGGCCGCCATTCGCCGCATCAGCGAAGGCTGCCTGGTTCCCGACGACATGGTGATCGAGATCGTCCGCGGTGAAATGCATCGCCTGCGCAACCCTGCCGGCGTGCTGCTCGACGGCTTCCCGCGCACCGTGCCACAGGCACACGCCCTGGAGGAAATGCTTTCCGAGGAACAGCTTCAGATCGACGGTGTGCTCAACTATGTGCTGCCCACCGAAAAGGTCGTCGAACGCCTCGCCCACCGCCGCGTATGCCGCGTCTGCAAACGTTCTTATCACCTGGTCGAGCTGCCCCCGCAGGAGGAAGGGCACTGCGACCATTGCCACGGTGAACTCTTCCAGCGCGAGGACGACCGCCCCGAAGCGGTCCGCGTGAGACTCGACCTGTACGCCAGGAACACCGAGCCGCTCATAGGCTGGTACCATAAGCGCAACCAGCTCATCTCCATAGACTGCAGCGGAACACCGCAGGAGACCCACCTGCTCACCCTCCAGGCCCTGCATCTCTGACCACTCGGGCTGCGAGCTTTCCACACGTCTCGTCCCTCTGCCCTGGTAGACGCGAGGCGGGGGATTCGACACCGTCACGGGCCGGCCGCGTGCCCTTCAGCGCGGCTTTAGGCGGGAACGTGGATCGAGCCGCCACCTACTACCCGCCCCCTCCGCCCCAGGGCGGCCGCTGCAAGCGCTTGCCATGCCGCCCCCCTTTCACCAAGCCTGCGCCATCTCCATGTCCCACTTCGCCGCCGCCACCCGGGCCCTCGTCAAGAAACTCGGCACCCAAGTCGTGCTGACCTCGCCGGAGAAACTCCACGAGGCAGGCTTCGACAGCAGCAAGATCCTCTTCCACCCGAGCGCCCTCGTCCACCCGCGTCACAATGAGGACATCGGCGCGCTGCTCTCCCTCGCCAACAAGCACAAGGTCCCGGTCACGGTGCGCGGCTCAGGCACCACCCTCACCGGCGCCGCCGCCCCCCTCCTGGGAGGCTGGGTCCTCCAGCTGAAGGGTTGGGACAAGATCCGCATCGACGCAGAAATCGGCATGGCCCACGTGGGCACCGGAGCCCTCGTGGCCGACATCCAGGCTGCCGCCGAGGCCCAGGGCTGGTTCTACCCGCCCGACCCTTCCTCCAAGGCCTACTGCACCATTGGCGGCAACATCGCCTGCAACGCCGGCGGCATGCACGGCGGCAAATACGGCGTCACCCGCGACTACGTGCTCGCCCTCGAGGGCTTCCTGCCCACAGGCGAATTCGTGCGCTGGGGCACCGCCACCAAGAAGTTCTCCGCCGGCTTCAACCTGCGCGATCTCTGGATCGGCAGCGAGGGCATGCTCGGCGTCATCACCGGAGCCACGCTGCGCCTCATCCCCAAGCCCGCCGAACGCTACACCTTCCTCGCCGCCTTCAAGGACGAGTGCGCCGCCTTCGCCGCCGCGCGCGATCTCTTCTCCCAGCGCATCCAACCTGCCATCTGCGAATTCCTCGACCGCTTCAGCGTGCACTGCGCCGAGAGCGCCACGGGCAGGGCGGTCTTCGCGGGCCAGTCCGGCCGCCCCGTGCTGCTCCTCGAGCTAGCCGGCAGCGCCAGCGAATTGCGCGACCAGAAAAAACAGCTCATCGCCTGGGCCAAGCGACTCGCCGTCGCCCATCGCGCCGCACGCACGCGCGAGGAGGCGGAGGAGCTCTGGGCCGTGCGCCGAAAATGCTCGGGAGCCATGTTCGAGCTGGGCGACTCCAAGCTCAACGAGGACATCGTGATCCCCGCCCGCAACTACGAAAAATTCGCGCGCTTCCTCGACACCCTGCGCAAAAAGTCAGGCCTCTCCATCCCGACCTTCGGCCATCTCGGCGACGGCAACCTGCATGTGAACATCATGTACCGGAAGGCCGACCCCGCGCAATGCCACGCCGCCGAGGAGGCAGTGCAGGCCCTCATGGAAAAGGTCGTCTCCCTCGACGGGGCGATCTCGGGCGAGCACGGCATCGGCCTGGCCAAGACGCCGTTCCTCTCGCTCCAGCACAGCCCTGCCCAGATTGGCGCCATGAAGGCGGTCAAGGCCGCCCTCGACCCCAACGGGATCCTCAATCCGGGCAAGATGTTTGAGCGCTTCGAAGTCTGGAAGCATCCCCGCCTCGCCGTGAAGCTCCCCTGGGACCACAAGTAAGCGGGCCCCGTCCGGGCCTGGGCAAGGGCTGCACTCAGGCCCGCCCTCCCCTCCTCGCTTCCCGCTACCCGCTGATCGCCTCCTCTCGTCAGGCGTAGCCCTTGGGATTGTCCTGCTGCCAGCGCCAGGAGTCGCGGCACATCGTGTCGAGGTCCAGCCTGGCCTTCCAGCCCAGCAGGCGTTCGGCCTTCTCGGGATGCGCGTAACACGCCGCCACGTCGCCGGGACGGCGCGCGACCAGCTTGTAATTCAGGGTCTTTCCCGAGGCCGCCTCAAAGGCCTTGATCACCTCAAGCACGCTGTTGCCGCGTCCCGTGCCGAGGTTGATCGCCTCCGCACCGGTGATGCGGTCAATCGCCTCGACGGCCTTGACGTGCCCCTCGGCCAGGTCGACCACATGCAGGTAGTCGCGCACACCCGTGCCATCCTTCGTCGGATAGTCGCTGCCGTACACCGAAAGGGCGGGCAGGCGGCCCACCGCGACCTGCGTGACAAAGGGAAAGAGATTGTTCGGAATTCCGTTGGGGTCCTCGCCGATGCGGCCCGAGGGGTGCGCACCCACGGGATTGAAGTAGCGCAGCAGGGCGATGCGCCAGGGCTCGCCGCCCTTCGAGGGAGCCGCCGCGAGATCGCGCAGCATGTCCTCGATCATGAGCTTGGTGCGGCCGTAGGGACTCTCCGCCGAAAGCCTGCAGTCCTCGGTGAGCGGCAGGCGTTCCGGCACGCCGTACACGGTGGCCGAGGAACTGAAGACCAGGCGGCGGCAGCCGAAGCGCTCCATGACGCGCAGCAGCGTGAGCGTCGTGCCGATGTTGACCGAATAGTAGCGCAGCGGCTCGCGCACGGATTCGCCCACGGCCTTGAGGCCGGCAAAGTGGATGACAGCATCGAAACGGTGCTGCTCAAAGAGGGCCGAGAGGCCCGCCTCGTCGGCGATGTCGAGCTGCACGCAGGGCACACCCGCGAACGAGGCCCCCACCTGCGGCAGCGAACGCGCCAGTTCCGACACGCGCCGGATGCTCTCCGGCTTGCTGTTGGAATAGTCGTCCGCGACGACCGGGCTGTGCCCGGCCTCAAGCAACGAGAGAACCGTGTGTGAACCGATGTAGCCGGCGCCGCCGGTGACGAGGATTTTCATGCGTGCGAGCCGGCATCCTGAGGGGCCGGCCCCCCTTGCGTAAATGGAAAAGCGCGATGTCGAAGTTTACAGTAAAAGCATGCCCCCGGGGAGCGCCCCCTCCCCCCGAGCTGTGGGGCTCCCCAGTCTCCGGAACCTTCGCGCGCCCTCCCCTCCCGTCCACCGCGCCCCCATCCCTCACACAGGCCGCACCGCACGATGCCCTCGGAGGCGCGCGCGGGCCAGTGCGATGCGCTTCCAAAGACCGAAGGCCAGGCGGTACTTGAGGCGCACCAGGGCGGAGCCGTGGGGATTGAAATGCTTCAGGTAAACCTCCCGGTTCGCGTCGAAGATGGCGTGGGACATCCTGTCATAATCCTTCCCCACGCTCAGTCCCTTCAGGTGTATGATGGAATGGCCGCCCTCGTAGAGGATGCGTTTGCCGGAGCGGGCCACCCGGATGCAGAGGTCGAGATCGTCCCCATACATGAAGAAGCGCTCGTCAAACACCTCGGTGCCCGAAGGCCCTGCCAGTTCCGAAAACAGGCTGCGCCGCCCCAGCATGAAGGCACCGTTGATCGCGCCCACCTCATGGCGCCCCTCCTCGCTCAGCCAGGTCAGGTTGTAGCCGGCGAAAAGCCGCGAACGCGGAAAGAGTGCGGCCAGGCCTGCCGCACGGCAGAAACCATCCCAGAGGCTGGGGATGGAACGCCGGCACGCCAGGTCCATGCGTCCATCCGCCATGACCAGCCTAGGGGAAACCAGCCCGATGCCGGGATCGGACTGAAGCAGCGCCAGGCAATGCTCCAAGGCAGGGGCATTCGACACGGTGTCGGGATTGAGGAAGAGCACATGGGCGCCGCTGCTGGCGGCGAAGCCCAGGTTGTTGGCCCTTCCAAAGCCCAGGTTTTCCTCCGGGGCAATGTAGTGAACCCACGGATACATGCTGCGGACGAGGTCGCCCGTCCCGTCGCCCGGCGAGTTGTCCACGAGCACGCACTCCAGGCGTCCGCCGCGGAGTTCGCGCGGCAGGGAGTCGAGGCAGGCGCCGATCTCGTCGCGAGACTTGTAGGCGACGATTATGACGGAGAGCAGCGGGGGCTCGTGCTCCCGCTTGTCCTGGGAATCCTGGGGCATCCGCGCCATTAAGAGCAGCCGCGGGCCGGCTGTCACGCAGAAGCCTTGCGCCCCCGCTACCGGAGGTAATCCAGCAGGGAGAGCTTCATGATGTTCGATGTAGACTGCAACGCGGCCTGGTAGGCCAGCGAGGCCTGGTTGAGATGGGTGATGGCCGTCGGCAGATCCACGTCCGCCTCCTTGGAAATCAGCTTCTCGATGTTGTCGATGCGTTCGGTGCGCTGTGATTTGCTGATCTCGATGCGCATCTGGACGGCGCCCTGCTTGGAGATGGAGTCCACCAGGTTGTTCTCCGAGGACTCGAGCGCGGTGCGGGCCGCTCCCACGGCGGCGACATCTCCCGCCTGAAGTGCGTTGCGCAGGGAGATGAGGTTGTTGAGGAAGTCCTTGATGCCGTTGTTCTGGGTGCCGTCCGTTCCAGGGGTGATCGTGGAATTCTCGGAGATGGGCACCGTCATCTGGTTGGCATTGCCCCAGTACTCATACAGCCCCGTTGTGGTGTTGAGCTCGAAGGGAGCCGGGTGTGCCAGCGTGCCGCTGAGCTCAGTCCCGCCGTACAGGTAGTCATTGCGCAGTTTCGAGTTCGCCAACTGGGCGGTCTGTTCGATCAGCTGCTCGACCTCCGCCGCATAGGCGGAAAGTGAATCGTTGGAGATGGCCCCTTGGCCCAGGGTGGCAAGCTCACCCGCGCGATCGGAGATCTTCTTGATGCCCGTGAGGCCTGAGATGGTGGCATTGCTCCAGTCCATCGCGAACGCGGTGTTGTTGTCGAATTGGGTGAGGGCCAGTTTCTCCGCATTGAGGGTCAGCACGCGGCCCATGGCAGCAGGATCATCCTCGGGTTGGAAGATACGCTGTCCCGTGGCCACCTGGGTCTGGAGATTTGACTGGCGAGCACTGAGCGCATTGATGCGATCCAGCATCTGCGTGCTATTGCTGTTGGTGGGTACTCTCATGGGGTATCCTTTGTCTTAGATTGGTCGGGAGGCTCAGCGGCCGAGGTTCACCACTGTCTCCAGCAGGTTGTCGATGGTGGCGATGACTCGCGAGGAGGCTTGGAAGGCGCGCTGGTATTTCATGAGGTCGGCCATTTCCTCATCAAGGGAAACGCCGGATACGGCGTCGCGCTGCGAGCGCATCAGCTTCTCAATCGTGGCCTGGTCCTCGAGGCGGGCTGTCACGCCGGAGAGGGTCTGTCCCATGTCCGTGACGGTCTTGTTGTAGGCCTGGCTCATCGTGCCGTCCACGAAGTCGCCACCTGCGACACTGTACTTGGTCGAGGCGATCGCCCCGACAGCAATGGCGATGGTATTGTCGCCGGAGGAGCCCGTGCCGGCGACCAGGGTGTTGGCATTGATCGCCGCGTTCAGCGCAATCGTGCCCGCTGTCAGGCCGGCAGGATTGAAAAAGTTGGAGCCGGAAGCGGAATAGGCACCGTTCACCGAGACTACCATCTGGTGTGCCAGCGCATCGAGCTCGGTGCGGATTCCCGCCACATAGGTGTCACGCGCCTCAAAGCTTCCGTGGATGGCGCCCGACTTGAACTCGACCACCGCAGCGGCGCCGACGGGCGGAGTCGCGGTCACGGTGGTTCCTGCCACATTCAATGCAAGGGAGGCTGACGAGCCCAGGTTCACCAGGATAATCTCGGAGCCGGTGCCATCATGGGTGAAAAGCTGAACCTGCCCGGGATAACCGGGCTGCGGTCGGCTCTCGAAATTCATCAGCTTGGCGAGCTCCTCCATGTTCTTCTGGCGCGTGTCACGCAAATCGGCGGCGCCGCCGGGAAAGTTCTGCTCGTAGTGGCTGATCTGGGTGTTGAGGTCGGCGATCGTGGACAGCAGTCGATTCACGTCGTCCACATTGTTCGTGATCTCCGAGGTCATGTCCGCCTGAACCTGCGTCAGGCGCTCATCGGTCATCCGGAAGCGGTCGGCAAGGATCTGGGCCTTCTGGATCAGCGTCTGCTTTTCTCCCACGTCGGTGGGCTTGGCGGCGAAACTTTGGAAGGCATTGAAGAAGTCGGACATCGATTCCGCGATGCCGTGGGAGCCGCCGTCGGCCGAGGAAGTGCCCGAATTCCGGTCGATGCTCTGTCCAAGCCCGGCCTGGGTGGATTCAAGGGCGCTCTGGCGCATCTCGAGGTCGGCCCGTAGCGACACCTCGCGAAGGACCTGCTGGTCGAGGAGCGTGTCACGCAGCTGCTGGATCCCCAATGCTTCCAGGCCGAGGCTCTGCGGGCCCGAAGTCGTCACGACAGTGCCGCGGTCGCCGAAGATGACGCGCTGGCGAGCATAGTCAGGGTTGCTGACATTCGCGAGGTTGCGTCCGGCCGTTTCGATGCCACGCGTCTGGGCGTTGAGGGCCTTGACGCTGTTGTTGAGACTTCCAAAGAGGCCGGACATGGTGTGCTGGGGTCGGAGGTGGGAGGGATCGTGGCGGAGCCTGGCGCTCAGCCAACCGCTTCGAGGGAAACCCGCGGCGTGGAGGTGGTGGTGGCCACGCTGACCTGGCCGCGCTGGGAGTAAGTCTTGGTGAAGAGATCGGGGCGAAGGGAGCGCAGGGCTTCCTGGTGCATCTCGATCGTGCGCTGGAGCAGGTCCGCATTCTGGCGGGCATGCTTGCGGGTGCGGTGGATCAGACGGTTCACCTCATCGATGAGCGCCTCCATCATCGGCCGCACACTCTCCGGGAAATAGGGCAGGAGCGTGCGCAGCTGCGTGTCAGGATCCCGCGAATGGCTGCGCGCGAAGTCGCTCACGAGCTGTTCGCGGCGCTGCCGCTTCACCGTGGCGCAGCGCGCCTGCGACTCGATGGCGCCCACCGTGGCGAGCACGCCATTGGCATCGCGTCGGAACAGGGCATTTTGCTGCTCCTCGAATAGTCCCAGCAGCCCGCCGTATTCCTCGAGTTCCTCACGCAGGCAATGAGCGATAGATTCCCAGGCATTATTCATGGTTGTTCATCTTTCCAACGTTGTAGGTGGCGGCAGCCTTGGCGGCCGCGACATCACCCTTGGGTGTTAATTGTTTTTCAAGAATCCGTGAAAGTCCCAGCCCGCCGCCCTGTGAAAGGCTGTTGGCAAGCGTGTCCGTGAGCATGTATCCATAGACTCCGCCACCGGAGCCCCCCGTCGACTTTCCCTCGAGACCGCCGCTCATCATGGGCTCTATGGCGGGCGCGAGCAGCTGCCGGAGGATGATCGCCTCAAACTGCTTGGCCGCGGTGGCGGCCTGGCGTTTGCGCTCGGCGGCGGCGGCATTGGGATCACCCTGTGCGTCGGCAATCCTGCCCGCGGCCATGAGGCGCTTGGCATCGCTGACGCTGTTGATGGCTGAGACGTTCATGTGAACGGGAGATGGGTGCGTATTCAGTTGATCACTACCTCGGCCTGCAGGGCGCCCGAGCGCTTGAGCGAGGAGAAAATGGCCATCATCTCGCGCGTGGAGACGCCGAGAGCGTTGAGCGCGGCGGCCAGGCGTTCGATTGAGGGGGGCTCGTTGATGACGGTGAAGCCGCCCTTGACCTCGTTGACCGCGGTCTGCGTGGAGGGCGTCGCCATGGTCTGGCCGGTGTTGCTGAAGGCGTTGGGCTGGCTGACTCCGATGTTCGAGGAAACCGTGATCGTGAGCGAACCGTGGCTGATCGCCACCTGCGAGAGCCGCACCGTGCTGGTCGCCACGATGGTGCCCGTGCGCTCGTTGATAATCACGCGCGCCTCTGTGTCGGGATGCAGCTCGAGCTGGCCCAGGTTGGCGAGGAAAGCCACCTCCCGGCCGGCGAAGCCCGCCGGGATGCGCACGTCGATCGTCGCGGCATCGCGCGGAATGGCGGCACCCGCCCAGACCGCGTTGACAGCGGAGGCGAGGCGCGAGGCCGAGGTGAAGTCGGGATTGTGCATCTGGAGGGTGATGAGTCCGTCGCGATAAAAGTCAGAGATGATCTCACGCTCCACGATCGCACCGTTTGAGATGGCGCCCACCGTGGGATGGTTTTTCTGGACCGTGGCTCCGCCGGGGCCTCCTGCGCCGCCCAGGAAACCACCGACCGCCACCGGGCCCTGGGCCACGGCATACACGCGGCCATCGGCGCCAAGCAAGGGAGTCTGGATCAGCACGCCGCCCTGGAGGGACTTGGCATCACCGATGGAAGAGACCACCACATCGATCCGGGTGCCCGGCTTCATGAAGGCCGCAATGTCAGCAGTGACCATGACGGCGGCGGCATTCTTCGCCTTCATCTGCGCGGGGTCGATGGCGATGCCGTAGCGCTGGAGCGCGTTGCCGACACTCTTGAGGGTGGTCTGCGAATTCGAGTCACCATCCCCCGAGAGACCTACGATGAGCCCGTAGCCGACGAGCTGGTTGTCGCGGCCACCTTCGACGGAGGTGATGTCCTTGATGCGCGAGGCCTGCGCCACGCCGGAGAACAGGAGGGAGCCAAACACCACGAGGGCCGCCAGGCGGCGGACCAGGCTGAAGGTATTGGAGAGGGTGCGCATGTTCAGGGGAAGTCAGAAGGGGGAGGGGCGGCCGGGGGAGCTGGGCTCAGAAGGGGCGTAGCATCTCGTAAAGCTTGGAGAGCCAGCCGCGCTTGCGGGCATCGCTCAGGTCACCGGCTGAAAGGAATTCCAGGCGAGCATTGGCGATGCTGCTGGAGAGGACGGTGTTCGAGGCGCTGATGTCATCGGGGCGCACAATGCCGTGAAGCACGACGTGCTGCGTCTCCCCCGAGAAGGTGACCTTGCGGGCCCCCTCGATCACGAGGTTGCCGTTCGGCATGACATCGGCCACGAGCACTGCGGTACGGGCTGTGAGGCTCTGCTTGTTGCTGACCTCGCCGCCTCCGGAGAAGGTGTTGGTTCCGCCGAAATTGATGCCGGGAAGCCCGCCATTGTGTGTGCCCATCTTCGAGTTGGCGAAGAGGAACTGGGTGACGGCTGCATCGGTCGCGCTGGTGGAATTGGTCTTCTTGGACTGGCTCGAAGTCTGCGCTGCATCCTCGGAAACGACCACGGTGATGATGTCGCCCACGCGGCAGGCCTTGCGATCGGCGTACATGGAGCGCTCGTTGTTACCCGATGCGGTCCAGAGGGAGGAGGCTGGGGCGGGCAGCGCGCTGAGCAGCACGAGGGTGGCAAGGGCTGCGACGCGCAGCGACTGGGAAGGGAGTGGGAGCTTCATATGGGATTCCTCGCTTAGAAACGCACCTGTGCCTGATTTTCGGCGGTCACCTGGACGGAAATGTCACGCTTCGAAACCATGTTGCGCACGGTGATCGTCTCTCCCGCCGCGCCGTTCTGCATGGCGAGAGCCTTCATCTTCACGGTGAGCAGCCCGTCGCTCGCAATGACGTCCACCATGTCGCCCTTGCGAACGAGGGCTCGGCGCTCGATGTCGCGCCACTGCAGCAGACGGCCGGCTGCCACCTGTGTGCGGAACATCATCGTGGAGTCAGCCGAGGAGGAGGGGATGACATTGCGCTCCCTCAGGACATCCACACGGCGCAGGTCCAGCTGGCTGGGGTCGAAGGGGCTGTCCTTGGCGATAGGTTCACGGGCCGCCCACACCTCCCGCCACACCTGCACACGCAGGTTGAGGGAAAGGTCGAAGGGCTCGCGATCCGTGGAGACGGCACGCACGCGCACCTGCATGATGCTTGCCACCAGGGAGGGGAACTCGAGCACCTCGATGCGCCAGGGATTGGCGGCCGGGGCGACGCGAGGGAGAGTAGAAAGGACCTCGACCTGAAGCTCTCCCTCAAGGGAGTACTGCGACTGCAGGGCCTTGCACAGCTCGGGGGAAAGGAGCTCGCGGCTGAAGGCATACTGCGTGGCCGTGGCGACGGCAGCCGGCTGGGGCGTTCCGGCGCAAAGGAGCTCCGTCGACAGCGGCCCGCACAGGCCGACCAACGCGAGGGAAATGAGGAAGGGAGTGAGCGAGCGCATGGGGATCAGCGTTTCATCTGGGCCACATTCTGGAGCATCTCGTCGGAGGTCTGGACCGACTTGCTGTTGATCTCGTAGGCGCGCTGCGCGACGATGAGGTTCACCATTTCCTCCACGATGTTCACGTTGGAATTTTCAATGTAGCCCTGCATGATCGTGCCGTAGCCCTGCTCGCCAGGGTTGCCGGACTCGGGCGTGCCGCTAGCGGGGGTCTCCTCATACAGGTTTCCGCCAAGGCTGCGCAGGCCGGCAGGATTGGAGAAGCGGGTGAGCTGGAGGGTGAAGTTGGCGGTGCCGTTGGCTGACTGAACCGTGACGGTGCCCGACTCGGAAATGCTGACCGAGGTGGCACCCGCGGGTATGGGCTGGAAGCCACTCAGGATGGGGAGGCCGTCAGCGTTGACCACCTGCCCGTTGGCATTGAGCTTGAAGGAGCCGTCACGAGTATAGGCGATCGTGCCGTCCGTGCGCTGCACCTCAAAGAACCCATCACCCTGGATTGCGACATCAAGGTTCTGGCCGGTGCTACTGAGCTGTCCCTGGGTAAAGACCTTGGAGGTGGCTCCGACGCGCGCACCGTTGCCGACTTCGATGCCGGTCGGGAGAATATTGCCGCCCCCCGTCTCCGAACCCGCTGCGCGGGGTTTCTGGTAAAGCAGGTCCTGGAACTCGATGCGGCTGCGCTTGAAGCCCGGCGTGTTCACATTGGCCAGGTTGTTCGAAATCGTGTTCAGGTTGAGCTGCTGGGCCTCCATGCCGGTCGCTGCAGAATATAGGGAGAGGTTCATGGGAATTTAGGAACGGGTTTTAACGGGAGGAGGGTGCGTCGAAAAATTTCAGAAGGAGCGTGATTCAACCGAGTTTCTCGAGGGCCTTCTCGAGGGCGCCATCGCGGGCGGTGATGAGCTTCTGGTTCGCCTCGTAGGCGCGTGCGATGCTGACCAGATCCATCATTTCGCGCACCGCTGAGACATTGCTGTTCTCGCTGTAACTCTGGAGCACCTCTGGTTTCTCCACAGGGCGGGGGTCCTGGCCGGGGGCAAGAAAGGCGCCGCCGCTGGTGGGGCGCAGGAGGCTGTTGTCGGCGAACTGTACCACCTGAAGTTTGCCCAACATGGCGTCGCCCTGATAAACCGTGCCATCCTTGTTGATCACAATCTTGCCGCCGGTGGGCAGGGTCTGCAGCGGGATGCCTCCCTCGGAAAGGATCTCCGCGCCACTCGTATGGACCAGCGTGCGGTCAGCACGAAGGCTCATCGCGCCATTGCGGGTGTAGGCCTGGTTGCCATTCGGCAGGCGGAGGACAAAAAAGCCGTCTCCCTGCAGGGCCGCATCGAGCTCGCGCCCGGTGGGAGTGACTTCGCCCGCGGTGAAATTGATTCCATAGCTGGCGCGAGGAAAAACGCCGGGCTGGGTCTCGTTGCGGCCATTGGCCTTCTGCACGGAGGTCATCTGGCCCATCAGCTCCGCGTCAAACTGGACCGTGCGCTTCTTGAAGCCCGGAACCTGGCTGGAGGTGATGTTCTGGGTGACGGACCCCTGCCAACGTTCGAGGGCGGTGAGGGAGGCAGCACTTTGGTAGAGTCCGATATTCATGGCTACCGGCTTTTAGCCTAGTCCATGCCGTGAGCCTCGACCTCTTCATAACCAACTCACCAATAATTGCTTATTTTTCATGTTTTTTGGCGCGCGCTCGGTTGATTTTGCCAACCGGCTTCATCTCCCCCGCCGCAGGCAAGACTTGCCGCCCTCGCCAGCCTCCCTGCCGGCCACGGGGCACCCTGGCCTGCCGCCCAGGCATCACATCAGGCCGCGCGCCTGCGCGTTGGCTCGAGCCCACAGGCGAACAACAGGAGGAAGCCATGCCTGCGCCCCCTTTGCGTTCCCGCCAAGGAACCTGTCCGTCCCTTGGAGCGGTTCCCGCCCAGGCCTCCCGCCTCAGGAGCCGGGCGGATAGAGACAATCGATCTCGATGCGCTCGCCACAGACACAGGTGACGACGATACGGACGACCTTGTCGCCCTCCTTGACGGTTTCGACATTCACGCCCTCGGAATTGCAGATGGCAGACTTGGCACCGGCCACGGCACTGGAAGCCCCCGTGGAAAGGGGCTTGAGCGTGGAGGACTTCTGGACATTGCGGCCCTGGAGGAAGGGTTTCATGGGAAGGGAAATGGAGAGGCGGGCTTCCTGGGAAAAGCCGCTCAGTTGTAATGGGAAAAGGGATACAGCGAAAGGGAGGTCACTTGTCCTCCATGCGGCGCAGGGGCCCCTTGCTGGGCTTTACCGGCGAGAGGCTCAGCGTCACGCGCTGGTTGTTTTCTGAGTCGGGGAGGTTGCCGGGCACGGGACGCGTGTCGGCATAACCGGAAATGCGGTCGATCAGCTTGGGGTCGACGGCGTAGTAGGTGAGCATGCGGCGGGCGGCGTTGGCGCGGTCCGTGGAAAGATCCCAAAGGGTGTAGTCCTTGCGTGCGAAAGTGATGCCAGATTTGGTGTGTCCCTCGATCACCACGTGCAGCTGGTGCCGGTCGATGATCCAGGAAAGGCTCTGCATCATGAAGCTGCCCCATTCGGTGAATTCGGCACTGTTCTCCTTGAAGAGCGGTTTGCGGGCGCGGTCAAACATGGTGATGCGCATGCCATCGCTGGTGATCTGGATGTCGATGGGCTTGTCGTTAAGATCCTCCTCCATGTTGATGAGCTTGTAGAAGTCCTTCGCGATGGAATTGAGGAACTGGAGGTCCACCTCCAGGGAATCCGCCTTGGTCTTGGAATCGGGATTGGTGCCCTCGTCCTCGCCATGGCCCGTGTTGGGCTTGTCGGCGTTGAGCTCCATGATGCCCGCGCTTTTCTCAATCGGGGAATTGAAGGGACTCTGGAAGTAGCGCGAGGTGGCGAGCTGGATCTTCTTGTCCTGGGCGGCAATCCACAGCACCAGGAACAGGGCCATCATCGCCGTCATGAAGTCGGCAAAGGCCACCTTCCAGGCTCCTCCGTGATGCTCGGCTTTCTTTTTGCGCGCCATAGGGGGAAAGTGCGGGCTGGGACTGCCCGGCTGGTTTACTTGCCCGTGCCCAGGTTCTTGAGGGTGGTCTCAAGCTCCTCGGCGGAAGGCTGCACACCCGAGTCGAGGGAGCGTCGTGCAACCTCCACGGCGGTCAGGGGGGCCAGGCCCTTTGCAAAGCCGGCCACGGCGCCGAGGATGCAGCGCAGGAACTGCATTTCTCCGGCGTTGTTGAACTTGAGGCGATTCGCCAGGGGATTGATGAAGCCGTAGGCGAAAAACACGCCAAGGAAGGTGCCCGTGAGGGCCGCGGCCACGCGCTCGCCCACGACCTCGGGGCCGTCCGCGATGGCGGCCATCGTGTTGATGATGCCGAGCACGGCGGCCACGATGCCGATGCCGGGCAGGGAGTCACCGACGAGGTTGAGGATGTGAATGGGATGGTCGGCCTCGTCGGACTTTGCGTCCAGCTCGGCGGTCATGAGAGCCTCGAGCTGGTCGGGCTTGATCTTGCCGTCGATTACGGGGCGCAGGCCGTTGAGCAGGAATTCGACACGCTCGTGATGGGCCATGAAAGCCGGGTAGCGCTTGAAAATGGAACTGTCCTTGGGGTTCATCACGTGCTCCTCAAGGGCGATCAGGCCGTTGCGGCGGCCGACCATGAAGACCTCGTAGAGCATCTTGAGCAGGTCGAAATACTCCTCCTTGCTGGTGGGCTTTCCGAGGCAGGCGCCCTTGATCTTGTGGATCAGCTCAATGGTGACGTGGGACGGGCTGGCGATGACCATCACGCCCAGCGCAATGCCGCCAATCACGACAAACTCCGAGATATGGAGCAGCACGATGGGATTGCCACCTGCGATCATGAAACCACCCAGGGTGGAGATGATCACGATGAGGGCACCGACGATGACTAGCATGATGGTAAGGTGGCTGGAGGCTGGCTGGGGGCTGCGGACCGAAGGCTGGCTGGACTTCGATCAGCGGTTTCGAACCCGTTGGATGTAGGCGCGCAGGTTGAGCACCGTCTGGGCGTGGATCTGGCAGATGCGCGACTCGGTGAGGCTGAACACGGCGGCGATTTCGGCCAGGCGCATGTTCTCAAAATAGTACATGGCGAGAATCTTCTTCGGGATCTCGGGGAGCTCCTCGATGCGGCTGGCGACCAGCTGCATCAGCTCACTCTTCTCCATCTTGTCGCGCACCGAGACGTCGCTCTCGTCGGCGATGAGCTCGTGCAGGGAGGATCCCTCGGAATCCTCGTGCTCGGCGGAGGCGTCGATGTTGACGAAGCACACAGGCTTGGCGTCCTCGAGCCACTTGGAGTATTCCTTTTGGGAAAGACCGAGGTGAAGGCGGACCTCCTCCTCCGTGGAAGCGCGGCCGAGGCGCTGCTCGACCTCGTTGATGGCCTCCTTGAGCTTGCGGGCCTTGGCACGGGCGCGGCGCGGGCACCAGTCCATGCGGCGCAGCTCGTCGAGAATGGCACCGCGGATGCGGGTCGTGGCGTAGGCGGCGAAAGTGTTGCCCTGCTCGGGATCGTACTTCTTCACGGCGGCGATCAGGCCGGTGACACCCACGCTGTAGAGATCCTCGGCATCGACATGCGGGGGGAGGTTGAGCTT
>JAHFTI010000406.1 GCA_023265535.1 Opitutaceae bacterium | reverse complement strand
GTTGCCGCAATGGAAGAGCACGCATTTGTCCTCGTCGTCGCCGTAGTTGTTGTTCCAGTCCACGAGGGCGCTGGGGGAGGCGGAGGCGAGCTGCATGGAGGTCATGGTGAGCACGCCCGTGACGTCGACCTCGCAGGCGCTGGGCATGAAGGCCTCGCTCATCATGCTCATGCTGGTGCACACGTTGCAGCCGTGGTTCTGCTGCACCGAGGTCCAGCACTGGATGGCGGTGGCATCGAGGAAATTGGCGCCGACAAATTCGTCGAGGACCACGCCGAAGCGGGCCATCTGGAGCAGGCGCGGGGCGGGCACGAGGCCGGTCGGCGCGTAGCCCTTGATCTCGGCGATCTTGGCGACCACGCGCGGCTCGGTCTCGGGCAGCTTGGCCGCCTGGCCGATCAACTCGGAGAGGTCGACCGTGGTCACGCTGATGCCATTGCGCTCAAGGATCTTCTCGCTGTAGCGCATTGTGGTGAAGGCGCCGGGACGGGCGCCGACCGCGCCGATGCGCAGGCCACGCAGGCCGCGGACCACACGGCACACGGAAAGGAACCATTGCAGGTCGCGGCGGAAGGACGGGTCGGTCGGGCGCACCACGTGCTTGGTCGTGAGCGAGTAGGCGATGCCGGCCTGGCGCAGGTCATTGCACACGGAAATCTTGCCGCAATACGCGTCGCGACGGCGCACGACGTCGAGGCGGTCGAGGTCGTCGGGGTAACCCTGGACGAGGACGGGCACGTTGAGGTTGGCGAGCTTGAGCGTGTCGACGATGCCCTTCTCGTCGCCGAAATTCGGCAGCACCACCAGCACGCCGCCGATGACGTCGCGGTGCGCGCGGAAGAGCTCGGCGCATTTGCGGGCGTCCGAGTGGGTCTCCACGCCGCCGAGCTTGGTGGCGTCGGTGCCGAGCATGACGGCCTTGATGCCGAGCTCCTTGAGAAGGGCCTCCACCTCGGCGCGGGCCTCGGGAACGAGGCGGTCCGGGAAGAAGTCACGGTTGCCAAAAATGACGCCGAGAGTGATTTCAGGAAGTTTCATGGGGATGAGACTGGAGTTGAGGGATGAAGGATGGGGCTGTGTGGAAATCGTGGTGTTGCGAGGGAGGCGCTGCGGCGGCAGGGACTGCGGAAGGGAGGGAAGTATAGGGGGTCACTCCGCTCATTTCCTCCTCGTTTTGGAGAAGTATTGCCCGCTTTCTAAGGATTGTCAGAGGGGCGCCACTGCGGCTGGATGCCTGCCGCCCTGCGGATCGCATCGTCCACCTTGGGGCTGTTGTTCTCCCAGAGATTGTTGGGACCGTTCGCATTCTGGAGGTGCTTTTCCGCCTCGGTCCAGTTGTCGCGCACGGTGATGAAGGAGGAGCCCTCGTCGGTGTAGAGGTAGAACCAGTGGTCGGGACGGTCCACCCAGGGGCTGATGCGCACATCGCGCACCACGTTGCCCGTGACGACCGTGCCGGGCTGGGCGGAGAGCGTGTACACGCCGGCGGTGTCGCACATGCGCGTGGCGTAGCGGTGGAGAAGGTTGGCGCGCACGGTGTTGTTGCGCATGCAATTGAGGGTGCGGGTCCAGCCCCAGCCCAGGCTGATGGCGGTGTAGGAGACGTCGCGCACCTCGTTGTTCACGATCTCGGTGTCGCGCACGTAGCCGGCGATGATGCCGACGCAGCCCCAGTCCTCGTTGGCGGCGTCGCTGACGAGGTTGTTGGCGATGCGCACCCCGCGCACGAGCTCGCGCTCATCGGAGGGGTTGTAGGGAATGTGGGTCTCCACGGGGCCGTCCTGGAAGGAGCCGGCCTGGACCGCGTTGCCGCCGATGTCGGTGAAGCGGTTGCCCTCGATGCGCAGGGCGCGCGCCGCGCACACGACGTCGAGCCCGCTCATGGCGGTGTGGGAGACGCTGCAGCGCTCGAGCGCGACGTTCTCGACACCCGCGAGGCGCAGCGCGGCGCCGGGCCGGCCGACCCAGGCCTGGTTGTCGAGCGTCGGGTTGTCGGGCGTGCCCTTGGGGTCGATGCCGTATCCATCGATCAGATACATGCCCGCCTGGAGGGGCACGTGCCCCTGAAGCGAGGGACGGTCCCACGCCGAATGCGCGAAGCCGAGGCCGCGCACGATCACGTCGTGCACCGGGGCGTCGAGGGTGCCCTCGACATCCAGCAGCCGCTCCAGCACGGGGACGACCGCGCCGTCGCGCAACAGGTCCTCGCCCTCGCGCGGCCAGTAGAGCAGGCGACCTGTGCCGGGCTCCTGCGCCCACTCGCCCGGCGTGTCGAGAAACTCGGGTGCGCCCACGAGCATGAAGGCGCCCGCGCCCGCCGGCGGCATGATGGGCTGCGGCCAGGGATGCTCGAACTCGATGCGCGACTCCGGCTCCTGGAAGCGCAGCAGGGCCAGCGGCCCCTCGCGGCGCACGGCGGCCAGGCGCAGGTGGGCGATCTCCCATTGCTGCATCACGAACATCTCCACGCCGCGCATCTCGGCCGGGGAGGGAAAGTCGTCGGCGCGTATGCCCGCCTCGCGCGTGGCCGGACGCCAGTCCTGGAGCCGCGCCATCTCGGGGGCGTTGGGATGGCGGGCGCGCTGGGCCCTGCCCTCCCCCACCCACAGCTGCCGCACCGCCAGGGGCTCGCCCCCCGGACCGCGGCACTCCGCCACCCACACCTTGCCGGCGGCCTTTGCGGGCAGGCGCGGCTGGGGCTGTTCCGGGCGTATCCATTCCCTGATGACACGGCCGCCGCTCAGGACCGCCCGCCCCTCGGGCGCGGAGCCGAGCACCAGCGGCGACGTGGGCGTGCCGGAATCCCCGCTGCGCATCAGGATCGGCTCCGAAAGCGTGTGCCTGCCCGCCGTGAAGAGGATGGCGACCCCGCCCTCCGCCCGCTCAGGGGACACGCGGCGCAGGTCGCGGGCGCGCCTCAGGGCGATCCCGGCGCTGGCCAGGGGCTGCTCGCGCGTGCCCGGGGCGCTGTCATTGCCCGTGGGCGACACCCAGAATTCAGTGGCGCCTGCGCAGTGGAGTGCGGAGGCGAGACCGAGGGCGAGAAGGAGAAGGGAGCGTGTTCTGCGGGGCATGGGGTTTCCCGGACCGGGCCTCCCCCTCACCGCCGGACCCGTACCCCACACCGACCAGGCGCGCGCCCACCCCCGGGGGTGGCGGTGCTTGTGTCAGGTTGTGCGAGGAGTGCGTGTCCTTGTAGCGGTGTTGTGGATACCCGGTTGCCGAAAATTTCCCTGCGCCCCTCAGAGCGCGACTTCCTCCACGATCTCGAGCCCGTAGCCGTCGAGCCCCACGACCTTGCGGTGGCTGGCGCTCAGCAGGCGGATCCTGCCCAGGCCGAGCATGCTCAGGATCTGGGCGCCCACGCCGTAGGCGCGCAGGTCCATGCTCGGACCGGCATCGCTGCCCTTGGATTGCAGGCGGTGGATCATCGACTCGCCGTGGCTCACCGGCTCCATGTAGAGGACCACGCCGCGCCCCGCGCGTGCGATGGCCTCGAGGGAGGCGTTGAGCGTGCCGTGGCTGCTCATGCCCTTGCCGCGGAAGACGTCGCTGAGCAGGTTCTCGCTCTGAACGCGCACGAGGGTCGGCTCCTTGGAGAGCGCGCCCATGGCCAGCGCCAGGTGATGGCGGCCGTCGAGCTTGTTGCGGAAGACGTGTGCGGTGAACTCGCCGAACTCGGACGAGAAAGGCTGCGAGCTGACGAGTTCGACCAGGTGCTCGCGCTTCGAGCGGTACTCGATGAGCTGCGCGATCGACACCATCTTCAGGCCGAACTTCCTCTTGAATTCTGTGAGCTCCGGGATGCGCTGCACGGTGCCGTCGTCATTGACGAGCTCGCAGAGCACGCCGCTCGGGGGCAGGCCCGCGAGCTGGGCGAAGTCCGTGGCGGCCTCGGTGTGGCCGGCGCGCTCGAGCACGCCGCCCGGGCGGGAGCGCAGCGGGAAGACGTGGCCGGGCTGCACCAGCATGTCGGCCGTCGAGTTGCCGTCGGCGATGATCCTGATGGTGCGTGTGCGGTCGGCGGCGCTGATGCCGGTGCCGATGCCCTCGGCGGCGTCGACGCTGACCGTGAAATCCGTGCGTTGCACCTCGCGGTTGCGGGCCACCATCGGCCCCAGGCCGAGGCGGCGCAGCTGCGTCTCCACCGTCGGCACGCAGACGATGCCGCTGCAGTAGCGGATCATCATGTTGACCGTCTCCGGCGTGGCCAGCGAGGCGGCCATGATGAGGTCGCCCTCGTTTTCACGGTCCTCGTCATCAGTAACGATGATCAGCCTGCCCGCGGCGATGTCGCGGATGGCGTCCTCGATGCTGTCAAAGGGAGATGTAGGGTGATGAGACATGATCCTGTGACCTCACTGTCCTTGGGCGGCCCTGTCAACAAAGGCGCGCTGGGGGAAGCGAGGAGCGGGCACTCCCGCAGGGTGATGAAACAGGAGAAGGGCCTATTTCATGAATTACAATAAAAATAAGAAGCAATTCACCAAGGAA
>JAHFTI010000405.1 GCA_023265535.1 Opitutaceae bacterium | reverse complement strand
AATTCCGCGGAGTCCGGACACCCCTTCATCTTCGTCGACAACGACGGAAGCTCCCGCCTCTTTTTCCAGGGCAATGACAATCCCGGGGCGACATGGTCCCTCTCGTCAATGCCCGTGGAATGGACCGCGTCCGGCCCCAGGCTGCAGGCCGCCCCCAAGCCCGTCGACCAGCCTCCACTGCTCCTGCTGGACATGGTGCACAACAATCCGGGGGAGCCCACCATCAGGACAAAATGGAACAGCCCCGCTTATATAAAAAACCTGGGGTATTCGGGGCAGGTGCCAAAGCTCTTTGTGCAATGCGCCATCGACTACGCCGGCTTCGATCCCACCCTCTGCCCGGCGGGGAGTCCGCAAAAGGCCTGGATCGACGCCGAGGCGAAGAAGATCGACGGCCTCCTGGCTGCCGCAGTCCAGGCCAAGGTGCCCCTGTATCCCTTCACCGACTTCATGGTGGTGCCCCAGGCCCTCATGAAAAAATACGGGCCGGAAATGTGCACCGACGGCCAGTTGGATGCCAGGCGCCCGCGCACCCAGGAGGTGCTGAGGCTCATGATCGACGGGATTTTCGCGCGCTTCCCCGACCTCGCCGGACTCACCCTGCGCTTCGGTGAAACCTACCTTCATGACACCCCCTTCCATCAGGGCGGCCGCCCCATGGCCTCGGGAGGCGACGCAGCCATCGCCGGCCACATCGCCCTCTTGAACCTCCTCAGGGAGGAAGTGTGCGTGAAGCGCAACCGCACCCTCATTTACCGCACCTGGGACTTTGGATTCTTTCACGACCAGCCCAAGGCCTACCTCTCCATCACGGATGCCATCGAGCCCCACCCCAGGCTGCTCTTCTCCATCAAGCACCAGCAGGGCGACTTCCACAGGAATGCAGTGCTCAATCCCAACATCGCCACAGGAAAGCACCGCCAGATCATCGAGGTGCAGTCCCAGCGCGAGGCCTACGGCAAGGGGGCCCACCCCTTCTATATCGGGCAGGGAGTCATCCATGGTTGGGAGGAATATTCCTGGATGATGAAGGGCACCCGGCCGCGGGGCCTCGCCGAACTCGCCGGCCACTCTCTTCTGGCAGGCATCTGGACCTGGGCGCTCGGCGGAGGCTGGGAAGGCCCTCGCATGGACAATGAGCTTTGGTGCGACCTGAACACCTGGGTGATGGCCGCCTTCGCGAAGGATCCGACGCGCTCCGAGGCCGAAATATTCACCGAAGTCTGCTCCACCAAGCTGGGGCTCTCCGCGAAGGACACGGTCAAGCTGCGCGAACTCTGCCTGCTTTCAGCCTCGGCCGTGCTGCGCGGTCAGCTCAGCACGCACGGCTACGTGCCGGTCTGGTGGTGCCGCGATGAATACCTGGAAACCCCTGATCTCACTGCGGTGCTCACCGCAGGCCTGGGTGCCAGGCTCGTGGCAGAGAAGGACAGGGCGGTGAACGACTGGAAACGCATCGAGCAGCTCTCCCGTGAGATCACGTTCAGGGATCCTGCCGACACCCGGTTTGCACGCGTCAGCTCAAGCTATGGGCGCATCAAGTATGCAATCATCGCCGAGGCCTGGAGGATGATCGTCCTCAATGACACGTGGAACCGCACAGGCCAGGTCGACCGGCAGGCCTTTGAGGGTGCCTTGGCCCGCTACGACGCCTTGTGGAAGGAGTGGCACCAGCTGAAGGCCGACCACGCGGAATGCCCCACCCTTCATCAGCCCAAGGCCTCACCCCACAGCGGCAGGCCGCACCTCCAGGACACCGTCAACGCCTGGCGCGCGCGCCTGCAGCAGGAAAAAGCCCGCTAGGTCCGCTCCCGGCTTCATCCCAGTCGAGCCACGGTGCAAAGCCGCCGTGGCTTGGCTGTCCGTGCAATGCTGTGTTCCAGTCAGGCGGAGGAAGCAAAGCCGTTCGCGCGGCCAAGGGAAATGCGCCGCCAATAAAGCTGTGAACCGGTAGCCGTATTGGCGGCGCGCCTTTCACCTACAATTCCCTGCTGTTGGATGAAAGACATCATTCATGTGACTAAGCAAACCGAGTGTACCCTTGATGCACAAATGACCCGGCCAGCATGCCGCATCACCCCAAAATCTCCTAGTAACCAGGAAGACAATTTTGTGTGTTTTTCACGCGACGCACACAAACCTCACGGCGCGGGCGCGAGGTCTTTCCCGCGGGAGAACTCCCCCGATTTCCATCCATGATGCATTGCGTGTTCGCTCCCCACCGGGGCTGCCTGCGACCGCCGCCCTCTCAGTCTTCCCACAGGAGCAGTGCACCCGACGAAAAACACACCCAAGAATGTTGATCACCCCAATATAAAATTTGTGCACCTTCCACATACTCAGCCTGAATGCCACTGACATTTAGACCCCTCCCGGTGCTCCGAGCCAGTGTTTGGAGCCTTCTCCTGGCGCTCTCCAGCGCAGGCCTCAGCTCCGGTGCGCTCCACGCCGCCCTGGCCCCGCACGGCACCGCCGCACCAGCGAGTCAGGCGTCCCCGGACGCTGCCACTCAGCTGCGCTTCGAGCGCCCCTCCCAGGCCTGGACCGATGCCCTCCCCCTCGGAAACGGGCGGCTGGCGGCCATGGTTTACGGGACGATCCCGCGCGAGCGCATCCAGCTCAATGAGGAAACCGTCTGGGACGGGGAAGTCCTCGACCGGGCCAATCCCAAGGCCCCCGCCGCCTTGGGCCGCATTCGGGAGCTTCTCTTTGCAAACAAGGCAGCCGAGGCTTCCCTCCTCATCGATGCTGCACTCGTCTCGCCACGCCGTCACGTGGACCCCTACCAAAGCGCCGGCGAACTCATCATCGATTACGTCGGCAGGGGCTCCGCGCCGGCGACCGGCCCCTGGATCTTCAACGCCACGCGCGACCCCTCGAACACCTACCAGAACGCCTACGGACTTTTCGATTACTCGCGCGAGTTGGACCTTCTCACGGGAATCGCCTCCGTGAAGGGCACCTTCCACGATGTCCCCAGGAAAAGCGAAACCTTTGTCAGCTGGACACACGACCTGGTCTGCACGCGCCTTGAGACCGCCCAGGGAGAAGGTGACTTCGACATTCACCTCCAACGCGAGGCCGATGTGCTCTCACGCACGATCACGGCCGACGGGGAGATCATCCTGCGCTGCGCACTCGGGCGGAGCGCCCAGCCCTTTGTGCTCATGGCCGAGGTGCGTCAGACAGGAGGCAGCCTTCACAGCGACGCCACCCGGGTGCGCGTGCGGGGCGCTTCCAGCATCGAGGTGCGCGTGGCCATTGCGAGCAACTATGTCTCGGTGAAGGACCGCTCCGCGGACCCTGAACGCCTTTGCCGCGAAACACTCGCCCGCGCCCGTTCAATGGGGTGGCAGGAGCTGAAAGCGGCCCACGGCCGAGCCCATCGTGAGGTGGCGGAACGGGTCAAGCTCACCCTGCCCACCACACCGACTGACGCCCTGCCCACCGCCGCACGCCTCACCGCCGCGCAGAAGGGCCAGGCCACCCCGGCGTTTGCAGCCCTGTATTTCAACTATGGACGCTACCTGCTGGCCGCGTCCAACCACAGGGCCCGTGTGCCCGCCAATCTCCAGGGCAAGTGGTGTGCCGACCTGGCGCCCGCCTGGAATTCCAACTACACGACGAACATCAATCTCCAGATGAATTACTGGCCTGCGGGCCCCTGCCAGCTGAGCGACCACACCGAGGCGCTGCTGCGCTGGAGCGAATCCCTGCTCGAACCCGGGCGCAGGGCGGCGCGCAAGCTCTATGGCTGCGGAGGCTGGGTGCTGCACCACAACAGCGACATCCACGGTGCCGTCGAGGTGTTCGACTGCGCGGCGGGCATGTGGCCGATGGGCTCCGCCTGGATATCGGCGCAACTGCTGGACCTCGGGCGTTTCGCACCCAACGAGCAATGGGATCGCAGGTCTCGCGTGGTTGCACGCGGCGCGATTGAGTTTGTCCTGGATTTCCTCGTTGAGGCTCCGGCCGGTTCTGAGTGTCCGGGCAAGCTGGTCACCAGCCCCTCGGTCTCACCGGAAAACGCCTACCTCTATCCCGACGGCAGCTATGGCACCTTCACCTATGGGGCCACCATGGACCTGCAGATCATCGCGGAGCTCTTTGCAAACTACCGCGAAGTCGCCGCCCGCACCGGAGGCGGCGACGAGGACCTGCTTCAGCGCATGGCTGACGCCGAGGCCCGCCTGCCCCGGCCTCGGGTGAGCCCACGCACGGGCATGCTGCAGGAATGGGTGCGCGACTATCAGGAGGCCGAGCCGGGGCACCGTCACATCTCACACCTTTTCGGGATCTATCCCGGCACCTCCATCGACCCCGCCCTCACCCCAGCCCTCTATGCCGCCGCCCGCAAGACGCTCGAGGGTCGTCTTGCCGCAGGCGGTGGCGGCACAGGTTGGAGCCGCGCCTGGATCATCAACTTCTTCGCCCGTTTCCATGAGGGCGCCGAGCTCGAGAAACACCTGAACCTGCTCTTTGCGAAATCGACGCTCGA
>JAHFTI010000028.1 GCA_023265535.1 Opitutaceae bacterium | reverse complement strand
ATTAGGGGGCTGAATGGGTGCCGGCTCTCACCGGGCGACCCGTTCGGCTCACTTGGTGGCAGGAGCCGGGGCAAGCTCCGCGGCCGGGGCGGCGGCGGGGGCGGCAGGAGCGGCGGGAGCGGGAGCCGGAGCCTTCACCTCGAGCAGCTCGACCTCGAAGGTGAGCGTGGCGCCCGGGGGAATGCGGCCGCTGCCCTGGTCACCGTAGCCCAGCTTGGCGGGGATGTGCAGGCGGATCTTGCCGCCGGCGGTGATGTGCTGCAGGCCCTCGGTCCAGCCGGGGATCACCTGGTCGAGCGTGAACTCGACGGGCTCGCCGCGCTCGACGGAGCTGTCGAAGACGGAGCCGTCCAGCAGCTTGCCGGTGTAGTGCACCTTGACCACGTCCGAGGGCTTGGGCTTGGCGCCGGTGCCTTCCTTGAGCACCTCGTAGGCGAGGCCGCTGGGGAGGGTCACGACGGCCTTGTTCTCGGCGAGCTTGCCGAAATAGGCAGCGGCCTCGGCATCATTCTTGACCTTCAGCTTGGCCATGAACTCGGCCTGCTTGCGGCCCACGAACTCCTGGATGAGGGGTCCGATCTTCTCCTTGGCGAAAGGGAGCTCCTTGTCGGCGGAGGCCATGCGGATGCCGGCGACGACCTGCTAAAGCTGGGCCTCGGAGAAACCGAAGGTGTCGAGGTTCATCTGGCGGCCTGCGAGCCAGCCGAGGGCCTGAAGCACTTCCGTCTCACCGTATTGCACCGCGGGCGCGGCGGGGGCCGCAACTGCGGCGGCGGGAGCGGCCGGGGTGCTGCCGGGGACGCTGATCTTGATGTCTTCGGCGCAGAGGCCGCTGGCGAAGCCGAGGGCGGCGAGGCCCAGGGTCAGGGTGGATTTGAATTTCATGAAGGGTGTATGGTAAGCCCGGAAAGCGGGACAAAGCATTCGGGAATGACGGCCCTGCGACCACGTTGCAATCCCGTTGTGCCATGCTTTCGGCGGCCCCAAAGGCACGCAGGGGGCCCCGCTGTAGTGAAAAACCCATGACAGGTCCCCGCAAGTGCTGCGCCCGCCGCGATTACGCAATCACACGGCTTGTGTTCGCACAAAAGCCTGATTTTGTAGCAAACCCTATGACCCCCGAACAATTCTGGACAAGCCAGGATGGGCAGATTCTGGCGGTCAGAAACAAGGACGAGCGCAGTGTTGCTCTCACCCTCGCCTTCTGGCCCCGCCATCCGGCCGAATTTGAATTCATGCAGGCCCAGCTTGGGCAGCTCCGGTTCACTGAACGAAGCACCCTGGCCCGCATTGGAATCGAGATGATTCCGGAGGGGGAACTCCACGTGGACAAAGGCCGCCTCCTACTCGAGGCCGAGGCCTTCCTCTTCGATGAAAGTTTCCCCAACGCCCCCTACTGGAAGAAACTCCTCCGCCTCGGCGCCCCCGTCGGGCGCCTCTACAACGCCCCCGCCGGCGCCAAGCTCTCCACCGGCGAGATCTGGGAGGCCGTGAAGGAGAACCGTATCAAGATTCCCAATACGATCTCCATCGACCGCCTCGGCCGCGTTTACATCACGCCCCACCAGGTCCGTTACACCATCAACCCCCGCATCCCGCGCGGCAGCTTCGAGCGCCTCATGAACGGCCAGGCCGGCCGCTCCTTCCTGGACAAGATCCAGGTGCGCCACGAGATGTCCCCGCTCGCCATCGGGCCCCACTCCGGCCTGCTCACGTCCTGTTCCCTTTTCCTGAAGGAACACTACGTCGTGCTCAACCAGGGCGAGGGCAACTTCGGCATCCACACCTCCGCCGTCCTGCTAGACCCGGTCAAGACCTTCGGCACGAATGTCATGCTGGAAATCTACAACACCGGCGACCAGCCCGTGGTGAATCCGCTCGTCTCGGTGGAAATCTTCCGCGCGCCCGCCGCCCAGGACCTCGAGGCCAAGGGCCTGGCCAAGAAGCGCACCCGCCTCCACGCCACCGCCCAGGACCTGTGCAAGCAGATCGAGGACAAGCCCCCCCAGGCCGACTCCGCCTCCGCCAAGCCCAACCTGCGCATCAGCGTCAAGGGCTCCACCGCCACCGAGGAAAACTTCAGCATCTGCGTCAACGCCTCCGCCTTCGCCGAGCTGCGCGCCAAGGGCGTCAAGCCCGAGGAACTGCCCGGCGGCCAGCGCACCCTCATCCAGGCCATCGACAACGCCGCGGATGACGCCGACACGCTCCTGCTCGAGTTCTTCCCCAACCAGCTCGAATACATCGAGCTGCTCACGCGCCTCCCCCAGCACAAGCTGCGCCGGATCATCTTCCGCAAGCCCTCCCGCACCCACGGCTTCTTCCTGTCCAGCCCGGCCCACGCCTCGCTCGACATCTTCGAGGCCCTCGGCCTGCAGGTCTACTGGCTCAACGAGCAGATGAACGACCTCTACCTGCACAGCTACAAGAAGGGCCACGGCTTCTTCATCCGCGAGGAGCTGGTCAAGCGCTTCAACGAGGCCACCATCCTCGCCTTCTACGGCAGTGCCGTCGGCCTCGACGACACGCAGACCAAGCGCATCTCGACCCTCATCGAGAAACTCTCCTCCTTCATCGGCACCAACGTCGGCGTGCTCACGGGCGGCGGCGGCGGCGTCATGCGCCTGGCCACCGACCAGGCCCGCGGTCAGGGCGCCCTCACCGGCGCCTGCTTCCTCGAACTCGAGGCGCAGCCTCCCGAACTGGGGGTGGACTTCTTCAACACCTTCCAGGAAACCTCCCGCCACTTCCGCCAAAAGTGGTTCGAGGCCGCCGACTTCTGCATCTTCAACGTGGGCGGCGTCGGCACCCTCGAGGAGATCGGCATCGAGATGTGCAACCTCAAGCTGGGCATCCGCCCGCGCGCTCCCTACGTCTTCTACGACAAGGAGTTCTTCTCGAGCCTGCAGCACCAGGTGCTCCACATGATCGAGACCAAGCGCGCTCCCGCCTGGATCAAGGACTACATCCTCTTCAGCGACAATCCTGATGAGGTCGTGGCCTTCTACAGGAAAGTGCTTCAGGTCCTCTGAGGCCGGCATGCCAAGGGCATGCCTCCTCCCCAACCAACCGAACCGGGCCAGCAAGGCCCGGTTTTTTTGTGGCCACCTGCTTTTCCTCGTTTGATTCTCCTTCCCCCGGCGCCCCCCCGGCGCCACTTTCGCCCCCCCAATGCCGCTCTGCTGCATCCTCCTACACAGCTCCTGCCTTCCCGATGTGGAAGCGCTGCGGACCCCGTTCCTTCGCGGGCTGCTCCCAGCGCTGCGCACAGGCGGTCTGGAGCTCCTGATGCTGCACTCGGGCGGCACGGCTGAGGAGGAACGGGAGAAGGCCTCGGCCTTGGCCCGCGAGGCCGGAATCGGGTACTGTCACCTGGGGGAATTCGGAGCGGCTGAAACCCTCCCGCTTCTGCCCCCCAATCCGGTTCTGCAGGGTGGACTCGCCGTCCTTCAGGCACTCATCTCCCTCGGCTGCACCGAGGTCCTTTTTCTCGGCAATGCGGCCCTCGCCGCCCAGGCCCTAGAGGCCCGCCGCTGCGGCTCAGCCCTGCAGGACTGCCGAGTCTGGCTGCACTGCGAGACCACGCGACCGCTCCTGCGCGAGCGCGAGGGAGACTTTCCCTCGGGTGGCCGGGCCGACCTCGCCGCCGATGCGCTGGAACTGCGCGCCCTCACCCATGCGGACGGGGTTTTCTGCTCCGAGGTCGACACCCAGGCTTGGCTGCAGACCCACGTGCCAGATGCCCGCCTCCTAGGGCCAGGCCTGCCCCCCGCGACCCTCGCCGCCGCCACCCTGCTCTCCCCCGCCCCTGTGCCGCCTTCCGAGGGCGCTCTCCCGACCGTTTCGGTCTGCATCCCGTTTTTCGAGCACGCCACCCACCTGAAGGCCGCCCTCGCCTCACTCGCAGCCCAGAAACACCCCGCCCTGGAGTTGATCCTGGTGAACGATGGCTCGCGTTCCCCGGAGGCCCTCCAGGCGCTCGCACGCCTCGGGCAACAGTATGCCGGCGCAGGGCTGCGCGTCGTGCACCAGGACAACGCCGGTCCCGCCGCCGCACGCAACCGCGCCGCACGCGAGGCACGCGGCGACTGCCTCGTCTTCTGCGATTCGGACAATCTCTTTGCCCCCGGCATGCTCGCCGTCCTCGCACGCGCCCTCGCCTGCTCCGGCGCCGACGCCGCCACCTGCGGCTTCACCGCCTTCAGGGAAGATGCCGCAGGCGTCCTGCACCACGAATACCGCTACATCCCGCTGGGTGACTGCCCCGCCCTGGGCCTCGTGGAAAACTGCCTGGGCGACACCAATTTCATCATCCGCCGCGAGCTTTTCCTGAAGCTCGGAGGCTTCCCTGCGGACAATCGCAACGCCAGCGAGGATTGGCAGTTCCTCCTCGGCCTGGTGTCCGCGGGTCACCGTCTGGTCGCGGTTCCGGAGCTGCTCTTCAGTTATCGCCTCTCGGACAGCAGCCATTCGCACCGCCAGACGGAGTGGTCGGGTGCCAGCGCGGCCCTCGCCGACACCCTGGCCGCCGCCCCGGCTGCCTGGCGCGCCGCCTGGCCCCACCTGGCCGGACTCGTCCGCCAGCCGGCGCAGCGCAGGGACGCCGCCGAGGCCGAGACGCTGCGCGCCGCCGTCGCCCGCGAGCACGCGCAGCTCCTCGCCTCGGAACGCAGCCAACGCGACCTCTCCCAGCAGCTTCGCTCGGAACTCGCACGTCTCGACAAGGCGATCGCCAACGCCTCGCGCGACCTGCGCAGCGGCGACGAGGCCCTCAGGCGCGAACGCGAGACCCTGGCCCGCGTCAGGCTCGAGGCAGGTGAGACACGTGCCGAGCTTCAGGCAACCCATGTCCTGGTCCAGTCTCTCACCGAAAAAATCAGCGCGCTCGAGCAGCACCAACAGTCGCTCGCCACTGCGCTTTCCACACTCAGCGCACGCAGCGCCGAACTGGAGGCGGAACGCGACACGGCCCTCCACGAGGGACGCGTCCGGCGCGCCCGACTGGAGCTGATCGAGGACGTCCTGCGCGCAAGGGAGAAGGCTTTCGCCGAGGAACACGCCAGCCACCTTCACCGCGAACAGGCGGTCATCGCGGAGAACACCCAACTGCAGGCCGGGTTGGCGAAACTCGAGCGCTGCGCCGCGGAGCTCGAGGCCGAGCTGCGCCTGCGTCGCGACAAGATCAGGCGCATGGAGGCCTCGGCCTCCTGGCTTCTCACCACTCCGCTGCGGGCGTTGCGCCGGCTCACCCTCGACCGCTGGCGCCGCAAGGCCCCTGCCGACGGGCCCACCACGGCCGTCCCCACCGGCAGTGACAACGCCGCTCCCGCAGCCCCGTCCCCGCGGCCACTCACCTTCCATTTCGCAATCGACACCCCGAGAAGCTGGAAACCGGGAACAGGAAAGGTCGCCGTGCGCGGCTGGTGTTTTGCGGAACAGCAGGGCTCCTTTGCCGCGGTGCGGGCCCGCATCGGGACACGCCTTCACGAGGGCCGCCTGGGCCTGGCCCGTCCCGACCTCCTCAACGCCTTCCCCTCCTTCCCACAGGGAACCGGTTCCGGCTTCCTGGTGGAGGTGCAGATTCACCCGGGCGAGGAGGAGCTGTGCCTGGAGCTCCTCGACGAGGCAGGCACCTGGCACTGCTTCCACACCCAGCGCCTCGGCTTTGACGACCCCGGTGCGAAGGGCTCCTACACGCACTGGCTGCGGCAATACGACAGCCCTGGGCCGGAACTGCTGGCCGCCCTGCGCACGCACAGCGCAGCCTGGCCCCGCCGCCCGCGCGTCTCGCTGCTGATGCCCGTGTACAACACTCCCGAGAAATGGCTGCGCCTCGCCGTCGCCAGCGTGCAGGCGCAGACCTACACGGACTGGGAGCTGTGCATCGCGAACGACGCCTCCCCCGCCCCCCACGTGCGCCCGCTGCTCGACAGCCTCGCCGCCGCCGAGCCGCGCCTGCGCGTCGTTCACCTGGAGACCAACGGCCACATCTGCCGCGCCACCAACGCGGCGCTGGAGCTGGCCACCGGCGAGCTCTGCGCCCTGCTCGACCACGACGACGAGCTCGCACCGCACGCCCTCCACTGCCTCGTATCCGAATTTCTGCTACACCCGGACGCCGAGCTCGTCTATTCCGACGAGGACAAGATCGACGAGCAGGGGCAGCGCTTCGACCCGCACTTCAAGCCCGACTGGAACCCCGAGCTGCTGGCCAGCCAGAACTACATCTGCCACCTGGCCGGCCTGCGCACGGAACGCCTGCGCAGCCTCGGCGGACTGCGCCCCGGCCTCGAGGGAAGCCAGGACTGGGACCTTTTCCTGCGCCTCAGCTGCTGCGTGCCCGCGTCCGCCATCCGCCACATCCCGCGCGTGCTCTACCACTGGCGCGCCATCGACGGCTCCACAGCCCTGCGTGTATCCGAGAAGGACTACATCTCGGAATCCGCGCGGCGCGCCCTCCTGGACCACTTCGCGCGCCTCGGCGTGAGTGTCGACCTGTCGCGCACCCCGGGCGGCCACTGGCATGTGCGCTGGCCCCTGCCCGACCGCCGTCCCCTCGTCTCGCTCATCATCCCGACGAGAAACGGCACAGCCCTCGTGCGCCAGTGCATCACCTCGCTGCTCGCCCGCACCCTCTACCAACCCTTCGAGATCCTGCTCGTCGACAACCGGTCCGACGACCCCGCCGCCCTCGCCTATTTCGAGGAGCTGTCCCAACACTATGGCGTGCGTGTGCTGCGCTACGACGCGCCCTTCAATTACCCCGACATCAACAATTTCGCGGCCGCCCAGGCGCGCGGCGAGGTGCTTTGCCTGCTCAACAACGACATCGAGGTGATCTCACCCGACTGGCTCGGAGAGATGGTGGCCCAGGCCCTGCGCCCCGAGATCGGCGCCGTGGGGGCGCGGCTCTACTATCCCGACGAGACCGTGCAGCATGCCGGCGTGATCACCGGCCTCGGCGGCGTCGCCGGCCATGCCTTCAAGCACTTCCCCCGCAACGATCCGGGCGTGCAATTCCGTCCGCACCTCACCCAGAACCTCTCCGCGGTCACGGCGGCCTGCCTCGTCCTGCGTCGCAGCGTGTATGAGGAGGTTGGCGGCCTCAACGGCAGGGACCTCGCGATCGCCTTCAACGACGTCGACTTCTGCCTGAAAATCCAGGCGCGCGGCTACCGCAACGTGTACGCCCCCGCCGCCGAGCTCTTCCACCACGAATCCGCCTCGCGCGGCGCCGAGGACACCCCGGAGAAAATCCGCCGCTTCCAGGGCGAGATCCAGGCCATCCAGCGCCTTTGGGGTGACAGCCTCCTGCGGGACCCCGCCTACAACCCCAACTTCAGCCTCGATTCCGAGGACTTTTCCCTGGCCTACCCGCCCAGGACGGTGTCCCTGCTCGAGCTCGGCCCCAAGCCATGACCGTTTCGTCCCAGTCCACCCCGGCACTCTCCCGCGGACGCCTGCTCTCGCTGGGCGGGCTGGCCGCCGTCTTTGTCACGCTTGCCTGGCGCATGCATGCCTTTGTGGATGCGAACTGCGTGAACATGCTGTTCTGGGACCAATGGGACTTCTACATCCCCTTCTTCGAGGGACGCAGCCTCTGGGACGTCTTCACCTTCCAACAGGGCAGCCACCGCATGGGCATCGCCTTGCTGCTCACGCGCGGCATGGCGGCGCTCAGCGACTGGAACGTGCGCTGGGACGCCTTCGCAATCAGTTTCACGATGATGGCCGCCGCCCTCCTGGCACTTCGCCTGGCCACGCGATGCGGGCTCAAGCTGGGCCTCGGCCTGGTCGCCATCCCCCTCTTCTTTTTCAACCTCCGCCAATACGAGGTCTTCGTGGGAGCCTCCAACCTCTCCCACAGCTCCTTCCCTGTCCTCATGCTCCTGGTGTGCTGCCTGGCCTGGTTTTGGAGGAACACCCCTGCTCGCCTCCTCACGCTGGCCGTGCTGAACTTCCTGCTGGTCTTCACCGGCTATGGGATCTTCGCGGGCGTGCTCATCCCGGCACTGCTCTTCCTTGAGCTCGTGCAGCACCTGCGCGCAGGCCGCCGCCCCGAATTCCTCTGGACCACCGCCGCCCTCTTCGCCTGTGCCGCCGCCTGGGTGGTCTTTGCGCAGGAGTACATCTTCGTCGGCCACCTCGAGGGTCTCAACCTAGGCTACAACAAACCCATCGAATACCTGTATTTCATGGGCCTCATGCTCGCCAACTTTCTGGGCGTGCCCGGCACGGGTGGGGCGACGCTTGCGGTGGGCTACCTCTTCCTGGCCCTGCTCCTCGCCACCTGGCTCTGGCACGGCCTGCGCCTGCTGCGCCTTGGCTGCGAGCAGGAGCGCATCAGCGTGGTCCTCTTTTTCCTGAGCTCCTTCGGCCTGGTCTATGTCGCCAACACCGCCCTCGGACGTGTCGCCTTCGGCTGGGAGGCCGGCGCAGTGGCCTCGCGCTATGTGCCCCTGATGGTGCCCGGCGCCCTCGCCCTCCTCCTGCAGGCGGGCCTGCTCACGAACCGCAGGCTCTCACTCGGCCTGGTCGCCCTGCTCACCGTGGCCACCGCCGCAGGCACCCTCACCCTGCGCAAGGACGACCTCTCCCTCATCACCTGGTACCGCCAGGGCCGCCTCGAGTGGAGGCAGGCCTACCTCGCCACCCACAGCATCCAGGAAGCCAACCGCCGCTCGAATTTCCAGGTCTTCCCCCGCGACATCGACGAACGCATCAAATACTTGGAGAAAAACAAGTTGAACCTGTTCGCGCCATCAGGGCACTAAGCCACCCCAAGCCGCACCGCCCTCCCAGCCCACCACCACGCCCCCTTTCACGCCCCCAACACAGCACAAGTCCGCCACCGCACCTCCCCACCGGGCCCTTGTCGCCGCACGCCCCTCTCTCCATTACAGACCCACACCGATGAGCAACGACCCCGCCTACAAGGAAACCTGGAACCACCTCGCAGCCACCTTCGAGTCGGCGCTGATGCACGTGGCGGGCTACACGGACGAGGCGCAGCTCCAGGCCAGCACCGAGATCACCCTCAAGTGGCTTTCGCAGACCATCGGTATCAATCCCACGGATACCTTCCTGGAGATCGGCTGCGGCGTCGGCCGCGTCGGCCGCGAGCTCGCCCCGCTGGTCAGCCGCTGGATCGGCACCGACGTGTCCGAGGAGATGTTGCGCCATGCCGCCGACCGCCTGCGCGGGATCCATAATGTCACCCTGGTTCCGACCAACGGCTACGACCTCTCGCAGATTCCCGACGCATCCGTGGACGCCGTGTACTGCACCGTGGTCTTCATGCACCTCGTCGAGTGGGACCGCTGGCGCTACGTGCAGGAGGCCCACCGCATCCTCAAGCCGGGTGGCCGCTTCTTCTGCGACAACGCCAACATCGACAGCTACGCGGGCTGGGACCTCTTCCTGGCAAGTGCCGCGGTGCCGCCCTCGCAGCGCCCGCCCCACCTCAGCCGCTGCTCCTCCGAACCCGAGTTGCGCACCTACCTGCGCCGCGCCGGCTTCAACAACATCCGCACCCACCTGGGCGGAGTCTGGGTCGTCGCCCGGGGCGAAAAGTGAGCAGCCAGGACAGCCCGCAGGTCAGCGCCTCCCTCGGCGCGCCCCCCCGGCACGAGCAGCCGGCAGGGCCCTGCATCGTGTACCTCTTCACGACCTTCCCGAAGCCCACCGAGACCTTCCTCCAGCGCGAGATCCTGGCCATGCAGGCGCGCGGCCTGCGCCTTCGCATCTATTCGTTCTGGGGCGGCGGCGGCGAGTTCCATGGCCTGCAGGTCACCCGCTTCAACCTGTGGCGCCTGCTCGAGCTGCTCTGGATGCTCCCCTGGGTGTGGCTGCGCCATCCCCGCACCCTCGCGCACCTGACGCGCGGCATCCTCACGCGCCGCGCCCCCAGCTGGCTCAACTTCTGGGAGAACATGCTCGGCGCCGGCTTTGCCGCGCTTTTCGCCCGCGAACTGCGCCGTGTAGGGCCTGACTGGATACACGCCGCCTGGTCGGGCGCTCCCGCCACCGCCGCCTGGATCCTGCGGTCCTTCAACGGCCACGGCTACAGCTGCGGGGCCCATGCCTACGACCTCTACGAGCATGGCGGCGACTGGTGGCTCGACGAGAAACTTGCCCCCGCCGCCTTCATCCACACCTCCACCGAGATGGGGCGCGCCACCCTCATCGCGCGCGGCGTGGATCCGGCAAAGGTCCATTGCATCCGCCGCGGCCTTCCCGCCTTCCCGGCGCTGCGCCCCCTGCGCGCCACCCGCGACCCGCTGCGCCTCCTCTGCATCGCGCGCCTCGTGGCCAAGAAGGGCCTCCACCTGCAGCTCGACATCTATGTCGCCCTGCGTGAGGCAGGCCTCGCCTTTGAGGCCCGCATCGTCGGGGACGGCGAACTGGCCGACTCCCTCAGGGCCGGAATCGAAAGCCGCGGTCTCGCCGGCCAGGTCTCGCTCACCGGGCACCTGTCCCAGGAGGGCGTGCGCGAACAGCTCCTCTGGGCGGACGTCCTCGTGCACACCGGCATTGTAGCCCCAAGCGGCGACCGCGACGGCCTGCCCAATGTCATCCCCGAGGCCATGGCCGCCGGCGTGCTTGTGGTCAGCTCCCCCGAGGCCGCCACCACCGAGGCCATCAGCGACGGCCTCACCGGCCTCCTGGCAGACCCGCGCCAACCCGCAGAGTGGGTCGCCGCCCTGCGTCGCCTCCGCGACGACAGCGCCCTCTGCGAGCGCCTCCAGGCCGCCGCCCGCGCCTGGACCCTCGAAAATTACGACGCCCACAAAAACGCAGCCCGCCTGCACTCCCTTTTCCTCAAGGCCATCGAAACCAGGCAAGACCCTGCAAGGTCGCCCTGACGCTTGTCCATAAAGCCGTCCCCCGTCACTCGAGTCTTGACCCAACACATTTCACTCGAAATCGACCTCCGACCTCCGACCTCCGACCTCCGACCTCCGACCTCCGACCTCCGACCTCCGACCTCCGACCTCCGACCTCCGACCATGCTTTTCCTCGACACCACCAAGGCCGCCCGCTCCGGACACCATTCCGGCCTTCAGCGAGTGTCCACGCGCCTGCGCACCGCGCTCGGCGCACAGGCCTCGGCGGTGTCGTGGGATGACGCCAAGGTAGCCGCTGCAGGCCGCGAGGATTGGTTCTTCACGCCGGAACTCTTCGACGAGCACGAACGCCCCGGCTTCACCGCCTTCCTGCGCCAGGCACGCTGCCGCAAGGCGGCCCTTTTCCACGACGCCATTCCCCTGCGCCACCCGGAATGGACCTGGCCCCAAAGTGTCGCCCGCCACCCCGGCTACATGGCGCTCCTGGCCACCTTCGACCTTGTCCTCGCCGTTTCCGAGGCCAGCCGCGCCGAGCTGCTGGCCTACTGGCGCTGGATGGGCCTGGCGCGCACCCCGCGCGTCGAGGTATTGCACCTGGGTGCCGACTTCGACGGCCAGCCCCGCCAGCTCGCGCCACGCCCCAGCCTCCCCGATGGCGCACTGCCCGCCTTCCTCTGCCTGGGCATAATCGAGCCGCGCAAGAACCCGCTTTTCCTCGCCGAGACCTGCGCCCGCCTCTGGCGCGCCGGACAACGCTTCGAGCTCCATTTCGCAGGCCGCGTGAACCCCCATTTTGGCAAGCCCCTCGAGAGCTCCCTGCGCCGCCTTTCCCGCGAGTTCCCGGCCCTCAAGCTCCATCGCGCCCCCTCCGACACGAGGCTCGCCGAGCTCCTCGCCTCCTCCCACGCCCTGCTCTTCCCGAGCCTCGCCGAGGGCTGCGGCCTGCCCCTGCTTGAGGCCCTCTGGCGCGGTCTCCCCTGCCTGGCCTCCGATCTTCCCGCCCTGCGCGAGAATGCCTCGGCTGGCGGCTGCCTGCTCCTCCCTCCCGACGACACCGCCGCCTGGGAGACCGCCCTCACGCGTATCCTCTCTTCCACTACAGAGCTGTCCACCCTCTCCTCCCAGGCCCGCGCCCGCCCCCTGCCCTCCTGGTCAGACACCGCCCGAGAACTGCAGCAGCACCTGGACGTCTGAGGCCTCAGCTCCTCCTCCTCTCCTCTGCCGCAACAGCGTCACCCTCCGAAGCTGCCAGGGCAGCGAAGGAGGGCGACATCAGCCGCTCAGAGCTGCTTCTTCGCCTCGGCCATCGCCAGCGCGATGCGCTCGAGCTGCTCCTCGGTGTGCATGGCCGAGATCGCCGTCCGGATCAGGTCCTTGCCCGGAGGCACCGCCGGCACCGTGGACAGCACCGTGAACACGCCCTGTTCCATGAGGGTCTTCCAGAAAAAGTAGGCGCGTTCCCGCGAGCCGAGCACGATCGGCACCGCCGGCGTCTCGCTCTCCCAGATGTCGAGTCCCAGCCCCCTGAGCATGGCCTTGTAGCGGCGCGTGTTGGCCCAGAGGCGCTCATTGTGCTCGGGCTCCGTCTGCAGCAGTTCCAGCGCGGCCATGGCGGCCGCCGCCTGCGCCGGTGCCAGCGCCGCCGAGAACACCGTCTGCTTGGAATGGGTCCGCATGTACTCGATGACCTCGCTCGAGGCCGCCACGAAGCCGCCCGTGCTGGCGAGGGACTTCGAGAGGGAGCCGCAGATCACGTCGACCTTGTCGTTGAGTCCGAAATGATCAGCCGTGCCGCGTCCCTGCCGCCCGAGCACGCCCAGTCCGTGTGCATCGTCGAGCACAAGCAACGCCCTGTGCTCCTCGGCCAGCTGTGCGATCTCGGGCAGCCGGCAGATGTGCCCTTCCATCGAGTACACGCCCTCGACCGCGATCAGCTTGGCCTGGTCGGAACTGGAGTTGGCCAGGATGTCGCGCAGGTCGGCGGGGTTGTTGTGCGAGAAACGTTCGGCGGTCGCCAGCGAAAGGCGGATGCCGTCCCACATGCACGAATGCAGGTTCTTGTCCGCGAGCACGAGGTCGCCCTTCTGGGCAAACGCCGCCACGCTGGTCAGGCAGGACAGGTAGCCGGCGGAATGCACATGGCAGGCCTCGCGCCCCAGGAAGGCGGCGAGCCGCCGCTCGAGCTCGGTGTGGTAGGCGCGCGAACCGTTGGAAATGCGCGCACCGGTGGGCGAGCTACCCCAGCGCGCCAGCGCCGCCTGGGCCGCCTCGATCACCTTCGGATGGTAGGACAGGCCGAGGTAGTCGTTGCTCGCCAGCATGATGAGCTCGCGTCCGTCCAGTGTCACCGTCGTCCCCTTCTGGGACTGCATCGTGTGGTAGTACGGCGAATACTTCAGCCGCATCCGCGTGACCTGGTCCTCGGCGCAACGCCGCAGCAGCGGCTTGCGGGAGCTGGTGAAGAGGGGAAAGGCCATGGGGATCGATCCGCCATAAAAGCCGGCGGACGCTGCGTTGAAAGGCTATTTGTTGAGGACCCCGAGCACTTCGCGGTGCAACTCGGGTGTGGCGCTTGCGATGATTGACTCCGCGCCCACCGGGCTGAGGCCCTGCCAATTCGTGATCTGCCCCCCCGCACCGCGCACGATCGGGATGAGCGCGGCAATATCCCAGGGATTCATGATGGGGTCGGTCATCACGTCGGCCCAGCCGCTCGCCAGCAGCAGGTAGCCGTAGCAATCACCCCAGGTGCGCACCAGTCGGGCGCGCTCCATCAGCGCCTGCCAGGCGGGGCCATTCTGGTACTTGGCGGGATTGAGCGGATCGCTCATGAGCAGCGTGGCGGCGGAAAGCTTCTGGGTGGCGCGCGTGCGCACCCTGCGGCCGTTGAGCTCGGTGCTCACGCCGTCACCCACCATGAGTTGCCCAAGGATCGGCTGGTGGATCGCCCCCAGCACCGGTTCGCCGCGATGCTGCAGCGCGATGAGCGTGCCGAACAGCGGGCAGGCCGTGGCGAAGGACTTCGTGCCATCGACGGGATCAAGCACCCACACCCACTCGGCGTCGGGACGCTCGCTGCCATATTCCTCGCCGATGATGCCATGCTCCGGAAAGCGCTGCGAGATCATCGCCCGCATGAGCTCCTCGGCCCCCGTGTCGGCCAGCGTGACGGGCGAGGCATCGCTCTTGATCTCCACCACCAGGTCGGGGTTGGCAAAGAAGGGCTTGATGAACTCCCCGCTCTTCTGGGCGAGTTCGATCATGAAGTGGCGATAGGTCGCAAGGTCCTGCATGCCCCAGCTATGGAGCCCACCCGGGCGATCCTCCAGCCGAAAAAGGGGCGGAATCCCGGGAGGCAAGGGCCGCCCCCCCCTCTAAAGAGCAATTGACGAGGGCCCCCCTCAGGGACGAGGCCAATGGGCGCCACAGTTCCATCCCAGCACCCCTTCTTCCCAAGGTGAATCATGCCCGACTCAGACTCACTCCCTGCAGGCCACCAAGGCCCTGACAGCTTCCTCCGGCGTTGCGCCGCCGCGTTCAGCCACTGCCTCATCGCCGGCATCCTGCTTCTCTCCGCAGTATCGGCAGGTGCCGAAACCCCCGTCGCGCGCCACGGCCGCCTCAGGGTCCAGGGCAACCAACTGGTCGATCGCCACAACCAACCCGTGTGCCTCGCGGGCAACAGCTTCTACCCGAGCAACACGGGCTGGGGCGGGGCCAAGTACTACAATGCCGGCGTCGTCTCCTGGCTCGCCAGTGATTGGGGCTCCTCGATCGTGCGCGCCGCCATGGGCGTGGAGGAGAAAAATGGCTACCTCGACGATCCCCAGGGCAATCAGGCTCGCGTGGAAGCACTGGTCGAAGCCGCCACGCAGGCCGGCCTCTATGTCATTGTCGATTTTCACTCCTTCGAGGCTCACAAGCACCAGGCGGCGGCCATCCGTTTTTTCCAGGAGATCGCCACCAAGTATGGCAAATCAGAGAACATCATCTACGAAATCTACAACGAGCCGATGAAGGTCTCTTGGTCTGGGACGGTGAAACCCTACTCGGAGGCGCTCGTTGCCGCGATACGGGCCATCGATCCCAACAACCTCATCGTCCTTGGCAGCCCCCATTGGGACCAGGATGTCGACATCGCCGCGCAAGACCCGGTGGCAGGCGTCAACCTGGCCTACAGCCTTCATTTCTATGCGGGCGAGCACAAGCAGTCCCTGCGTGACAAGGCCATCAAGGCCATGAACCTGGGACTCGCCCTCTTCATCACCGAGTGGGGTTCCGTCAACCCGGACGGCCAGGGCCCGGTATCCACCGCCGAGGCGGATGCCTGGATGGACTTTGCACGGAAGCACAAGCTCTCGCACTGCGTGTTTTCCATCTGCGACAAGGTGGAGAGCACCTCCATCCTCCATCCGGGCGCGAAGGCCACGGGCAACTGGACGCCCGCCGACCTGACCGCCTCCGGCACCTATGCGCGTTCGGTGGTTCGGGGCTGGTCCGGACGGGCCTCACCCGCTACGCTGGATCAGTCCGCCCCCCCCGCCCGCCCCGCAAGGTAGTGCCCAACTTTTCCGCCACCTGTCCCGCAACCCAGAATCAAACAGGGAAAAAATCCATGAATCGTCGCCAATTTCTGAATACAAGCGCCGCCTCCGCACTGCTCCTGGGACTCGGCTTGGGAAGCAGGAATGCCCTTGCGGCGACTCCTGCCGGGTCACCGGGGAAACTCGTGCCTTGGGTGCCCCTCAACAACGGGGTGAAAATGCCCATGCTGGGCTTGGGCACCATGACCCTGAATGGCGCGGCCGGGGTCCGCTGTGTGGCCGAGGCCATCGCGCTCGGCTATCGCCTGATCGATACCGCCACGATCTACAGCAATGAGGCGGCGGTGGGCGAGGGCATGAGGCAAAGCGGCATCAGGCGGGAGGAGCTCTTCATCACCTCAAAACTGTGGAAGAGCGACATGGGCTACGAGAAGGCCAGGAAGGGCTTCCAGGCCTCGCTCGACCGACTGAAGGTCGACTATCTTGACCTTTACCTGATCCATCGTCCGTCCGGGGGCGACTGGCAGGGATCCTGGCAGGCAATGGAGGAGCTTCACCACGAGGGCAAAATCAAGGCGCTTGGCATGAGCAACGCCACGCTCGC
>JAHFTI010000404.1 GCA_023265535.1 Opitutaceae bacterium | reverse complement strand
CGGAGACACCAAAGCGGAGCCCCTCCTTCTTGGCCGCCTGCTGCCAAAGCCCCACAACATCCTTCTTGGGGCCGATGAGCACGGAATTCCAGCGGTGGATCTTCGAGTTCCAAAGGAAGAAATTGTCATGGTGCGAGCCCATGCTGACGAAGTAGCGGGCGCCCGCCTTCCTATAGAGCGCCATCAGCTCCTCGGGCTTCCAGCGCTCCGCCTTCCAGAGAGGAAGCAGGTCCTTGTAGCCCACCTTGGAGGGATGGCCATATTCGACCAAGTGCCGTGTGTAGGCCGCATCGGCCTCCTTCCTTTTGCCGGTCTTGGAATCGATGGAGGGACCCTGGTACATGCGCTTGGCATACCAGTCGCCCTGCCTGGGCACCGCCTGAGGGCCCCAATGCGACCAGATGCCGAACTTGGCGTCACGAAACCACTCGGGGCATTCGTAGCGGGCCAGGGCCTCGTCGCTTGCGGAAAAAGGTCCGGCAGGTGGCACCTGGGCGGGAGCAGCTGCCGGCGTCGCGGCCAGAAGGGCGGCGCCTGAGCACAGGCTGGCAAGAACGAGGGAACGGAAAAGACGGGGAAGGGGGGACCGCTGCATGCGACACAGTCTGCCAGAGAAGACCGGTCAGGACTATGGACAAGTCTGATCAATCTGTGCTTAAAACTGACATGAGCCGCACTGGCAGGATCGACACGAGGCCCCAATTCCCCGAGATCGAGGTGCTCACGGTCAGTGCGGAAGACCTCCGCTTCTGGCACTGGGACTGGCCGGAGGGGGACCCTTTCTGGCGGCTGTACTGGAACACCGGACCGGGGGCCTCTGTGACGTGGAGGAAACGAGTCCACCTCACGGAGCACTCACTCGTGCTGATTGCCCCGCATACCCCCATACGGCTGCGCCTGGACGGGGCGGTGGGACATCTGTTCATGCATTTCGTGGTCGCCCCACCCTTCCATCACCCTCACCGGAAAGTGTGGCAGATTCCCGTCAACACGGTGGAGCAGGCACGCCTCCAAACCCTCTTTGACGGCATCTTCTCAGGAAAGGCGGGACGCGCCGGGACGCTTGCGCCGCTGGCGTGGATCACACGGGCGCTGGAGACGATTCCCGAGGAGGACTGGCAGGCCACTCCCATGGACAGGCGTGTGCACAAGGCCCTCCAGCTCATGGAGGCCGGCCTGGCGGAAACCTTGTCGGTGGACGCCCTCGCCGCTGCATGCTCCCTGAGCACGGCGGCCTTTGCACGCCTGTTCCGTGCGGAGCTGGGAGTGGGCCCGCACCACTATCTCCTGGGCCGCCGGGTGGAACGAGCCGCAAGGCTGCTCGAACGCAGTGCCCTGTCGATGGAAGTCATAGCCGAGCAAAGTGGCTTCAGCTACCGCTTTCACCTGACCCACGTCTTCAAGCGCCTGAAGGGGTTGGCACCCGCGGAATTCCGGCGAAGGCAGCGGGGCCGGACCTAGGCCACTCCCAGGCACCTGCGCGCCGCGCGCCCGAGGCGCGGCATCAACGCAGGTGGCGCTTGGAAAGGACGCGGGCGACGGTGTCGACGATCTCCTCCGCGCGGAAGGGCTTTGAGATGCCTGCGAGGAAACCGCCCGAGGCGGGGTTGGAGAGGATGTTGCTATCCGAATACCCGCTCATGACGACACCGACCAGGGAGGGCTGCAGGGCCTGGAGCATCCTGAAGATGCCCGCGCCTCCCACGGTGCCAGGGATCGTGAGATCGACAATGACCAGGTCGAAAGGCGTGCCACTGTCGAGATTCTGGCGCAAGGCGGCTTCTGCAGTGACACCATCCATCGCAGTGGTGACACGCGCCCCGACGCGTTGGAGCTGACGTTGCAGGAAGCGCCTGATGGATTCCTCGTCGTCGACGACAAGGATGTTCGCGTTGAGCTGCTGCGGGCCTTGGGCGGAGGCGGAGCCATTGCTCGCCTCGGCACCGGGTTTGGCAGGCAGGTAGATGGAAAAGGTGGAACCCTTGCCCTGCTCGGACTGGACCTGGATGATGCCGCCGTGGGCCCGGACAATGGAATAGCTTGAGGCGAGTCCGAGGCCATTGCCCCGCACCTTGGTGGTGAAATAGGGCTCGAAGAGGCGAGCCATGGTTTCGGGCGGAATGCCCGTGCCCTGGTCGCGCACGTCGACGCGGATGCAGGGAGGCGGGCAGGGGCACTGCAGCTCTGTTTCGCCGGGCGAAATGTTGCGTGCGCAGACCTCGACGCGGCCGCCGGCCGGCATGGCCTGGTCGGCGTTGATGATGATGTTCTGGAGGACCTGGCCGATCTGGCCGGAGTCGACCTCGGCAGGCCACAGGTCGGGTGCGAGGTCGAGGGCGAGCGTGGACTTGGTTCCCCGCAGGGAGAAGGGGCCGATGCGCTCGAGCAGTTCCCTGACGGAGCAGACACTGCGCACGGGCTTTCCGCCCTTGGCGAAGGTGAGCAGCTGGGAGGAGAGGCCGCGCGCGCGCAGGCACTCATCCTCGGCCTCGAGGAGGCACTCGGTCACGGGGCTGTCCTCGGGCAGCTCCATGCGCGCGATCTGGATGTTGCCCACAATCCCGGTGAGCAGGTTGTTGAAGTCGTGGGCGATGCCGCCCGCGAGCACGCCGAGCGCATCGAGGCGTGCGGAACGCTGGACCTCGAGTTCGGCGCGCTTGCGGTCGGTGATGTCCTGGATGAGGACGAGTGCCTTGTCGAAGGCCCCCTGGGTGTTCTGGATGGGCTGGAGCCGCAGTTCGAAGGTGCGGGTTCCGCGCGTGAGTTCGGAGCTGATGGACTCACCCTTTTCCATGCGAGGCCAATGGCCTTCGATGGCTTTCGAAAACTCGGGTGGAACCTCCGGCCTGGTGGTGCCATCGGAGAGCTGCGACACCGGCCAGGCGGCATCGTCCGGAAGTCCACCCACCTCGATGAGCAGGGGGCGGCGAGAGGCGTCGAGAAGCATCACCGCTCCGTTGGGATACTTTTCAGCGAGCACGCGGTAGAGGGCCTCGCTGGAACGCAGTTCGGCGGTGCGTTCGTTGACAAGATGGTTGAGGCGAGCGGCATCGCGCGCGGCGGACCGCAGCCTCCAGCGCACAAAACAGACCATGAGGGAGAGGCCGGAAAGGGTGACGGCGACCCAGAACCAATTGCGCTCCCAGAGGCGTGCGGGAACGGTGATGGGAAGGGAGACTCCATCGCGATTCCAGGTGCCGTCGCGGTTCACCGCCTGCACCCGAAAGGCGTATTGGTTGGGCGGCAGGTTGGTGTATTCGGCCACATAGGAGGGACCGGCCTCGCGCCAGTCGCGGTCGTAACCCTCGAGCATGAAACGCGTGCGCACCCTGATCGGGTCGGCGAGGCTGATGCCGACAAAGCCGATGCGCACGTCGCGGGCACCGGGCTCGAGGTCGAGGACAGGCTGCACGGGGAATGCCTTGCCCTGGACATAAAGATCCTGGACGAGGACATAAGGGGGGACCTTGTTGATGGAGGCCTGCGTCGGGTCTATGATGGCGAGTCCCCGCGCGGTGGTGAACGCAAGGCGGCCATCCTTCAGGCGGCATGCGGAGGGGGTGCGGCTTCCATGCATCTCCTGTGAGGGCATCCCGTCGATGGCGCCGTAGAGCAGGCCGTTGACCTGGGTGGCGCGGCCGTTGACCACGTCGTCGAGTTCGCTCCGTTTCACGCGGTGGATGCCGCGACGCGAGCTCATCCAGAACCAGCCCTCCTCGTCGCGCAGCAGGGCGAACGCGGTGTTATTGGCCAGGCCCTGCTCCTCGGTGATGGCGAGGAACTGCTTGTTGCGGTAGCACACGAGGCCGGACTGGAAGGTCCCCAGCCAGAGCGTCTGGTCATCCTCCTCAAAACAAAGCACCTGGCCCGGGGAACCCGCGACGGAGGACACCTTGCCCTGCGTGATCTGCTTGAGGCCCGCCTTTGTGCCAATCCAGAGCGTGCCGAGCCTGTCCTCAAACAGGCTGTAGACACGGCGGTCGTCGAGTCCGGGAAAGGCTGATTTTTCCCGGGCCGAATAGTCGGTCAGGACGCCCGTTGAGCCGAGCGTGTAAAGTCCCCGTTCGGAACCGATCCACAGCGTGCCGTCGCGCGTGCGCAGGATGCTGTTGAAATAAAGCTCCTGTGAAACCGAGAACACCTTGTGCTCTTCGCCGCGGACCCGGTGCAGGCGGTTTCCATCACCGATCCACAGGGTGCCATCGGCCTCCTCGTACAGGGCCGTCACGCTGTTGATTGTCGCACCGCCGGGGAGCTCGAAGGAGGTGGACTTGCCGTCGTGCAGCACACTGATCGGGCCGACCTCGGGGGTCACCCACAGGCGGCCGTCACGCGCCTGGTAGACGCAGCGGGTGCGTTCGTCGGTGATACCTTGGGCCTTGCCCAGGGCGGAAATGAAGTAGGGGCGCAGGGAGTTGAAGCCTCCTCCGCGGGTGCCGATCCAGAGCACTCCCTCGCGGTCGCGCAGCAGGGTGGAGATCTGCCGGTAGCTCAGGCCGTCCTTCTCGGTGTAAACGGTCTCCTG
>JAHFTI010000403.1 GCA_023265535.1 Opitutaceae bacterium | reverse complement strand
CACCAGCTTTCGTCGACCCACGACCCGGTCTTCAACATGACCGTCCCGGCCAGCCGCATCATCGGCGGCTACACGGTGAAGGACGGCGTGATCATCCCGAACTACTCGCACGGCGAGATCATCGAGGCCGTCTTCCGCCGCACCCGGGTGACCGTCGGCGTCATGACCGCCGCCAAGCTACTCTCCGCGGTGGAGCCCGTCATCCGTTATCATCGCAACCGCTTCCGCGGCGCCGCGAGTGTCAATCCCGGCACGCCCCGCTACGACTCCGGCCTCCAGCAGAAGGAGGATTGCCTGCAGCGCCTCGTGGACGTGTGGGCCACGGGCGAGGCCGCCGCCTCGCTGGGCATGGCCACGGCCCGCCTCTTCGACCAGCTCGATCCGCTCGAGAAGATCAAGGACGCGAAGTTCGCCGAGCAGGGTGTCACGCCCGGCATGGCCCAGATGAAGGCTTTCCGTGCGCTCACCAAGCAGGCGCTCGAATTCGTCGACCTCGCCTCCAAGCCCGAGGGTGAACGGGATTCGGCGCGCTACCAGGCGCTGCTCGACGACCCGCTCGTGCAGTACATGGTGCTCGACGCGCAGGCCAACGTGCTCTGCCCCGCCACCAAGCTCTGGAACACCGGCCATGGCGCCACGATGATGCGCGAGGCCGTCGCCCTCATGGGCGGCTACGGCATCACGGAGGATTGCCCCGGATTCCTCGGCCAAAAGTGGATGGATGCGCAGCTCGAGGCCACCTACGAGGGCCCCGAGGCCGTGCAGCGCCGCCAGATCTCGATGACGATGACCAGCGAGGTGTTCCTCGCGGTGTTGCGCACCTGGATCGCCGAACTCAAGGGTATCGCCTCCTCGAAGCCCGCCATCGGCGCCTCGTCGCTTGTCGCCGGCCTGGAGCTCTGGCTCTTCTCCCTTGCCCACCTGCAGGGCAACCGCGACGCCCTCGGTGCAAAGCTCTTCTCGAGCAACCGCCATGGCGTGCTCTTCCCGCTGGTCGATGCGCTGTGCTGGCTGCTCGCCGCCCGCCAGCAGATCCTCGACGTGCTCGAGCTCGAGGCCAAGGGGCCCGAGAATCCCACGGTCGCCGAGGGCCTCACCGGCTCCGTCAACTTCTTCTCCGACCTAGCCGCCGTGCAGTCTGCCAGCGCCGCCGGCCAGGCCGGCCGCATCTGCGCCGAGCTCATTTACGGCTTCAGCGCCGAGGGCTTCGACCTCGCCGGCTTCAACGCCCTGCGCACGAACATCGACCGTTCGCTGGTCGGCACGCGCCTCGCCAAGGACCGCGCCGCCGAGGCCCTGACCAAGGTGATGATCCCCGAGGCCCTGGACTACCCGTGAGCACCCAAGACGCCTCCCCCGCCATCGAGCGCCCGGGCATGGACGTGGACATCGTCTGCGTCGGCTTCGGCCCCGCCATGGGCGGCTTCCTCACCACGCTCTCGCGCCAGCTTGTCAAGGAGGACGGCACGCCCGCCGTCGAGAGCAAGGTCATGCCGGGCATGCCGCCGCAGGTGCTGTGCTACGAGCGCGCCGATGATGTCGGTTTCGGCGTCTCCGGCGTCGTCACCCCGGCGCGCAGCATCAAGGCCAGCTTCCCGCAGCTCGACCCTTCGCAGATCCCGATGGCGGCCCCCGTCAAGAGCGAGAAGGTGGCCTACCTGCTCGATCCGATCGGCGCCAGCCGCCGCTCCCTGGGCCTGCGCGCGGGCGATGTCATGCTGAAGGCACTACGCTGGGCCCTGCCCGTGCGTCACCATGCCTTCGAGTTGCCCTGGATTCCCGGCTTCCTCGCCAAGCACGACGGCCTCGTGCTTTCCATGGGGCAATTCATGCAGTGGGTCGGCGCCCAGGCCATGGGCTCCGGCACGGTGCAGGTCTGGCCCTCGACCCCGGCCTCGGGGGCGCTCCTCGACGGCAGGAAGGTCGTCGGCGTGCGCCTCATCGACCAGGGCGTCGAGAAGAACGGCGAGCCCGGTCCGGCCTTCACGCCGGGCATGGACATCCGCGCCGCACTCACGGTCATCGGCGACGGCCCCGTGGGCGCCCTCGGCCAGCAGCTCGACCGCGAGTTCGGCATGCCCGAGGGACACCACACGCACGAGTGGGCCGTCGGCATGAAGATGGTCGTGGACCTCCCGGCCGACTCGAAGCTCGAGGCGGGCCAGGTCTTCCACACCTTCGGCTTTCCCGAGCCCGAGATCTTCGGCTTCATGTACATCCACCCGGGGCGCATCGCCTCGCTCGGCATCTTCGTTCCCTCGTGGTTCGACAATCCCGTGCGCACGGCCTACCGCTACCTGCAGCATTGGGTGCAGCATCCGTATCTCTGGAGACACCTCAACGGGGCCACGCTGCGCTCCTGGGGTGCGAAGACGCTCGGCGAGTCCGGCAAGCGCGGCGAGCCGCACCTCGTGGGCGACGGCTATGCCCGCATCGGCGAGGGTTCCGGCACCACGAATGTGCTCACGGGGTCGGGCGTCGACGAGGCCTGGGCCACGGGCACGCAGCTGGCCGAGGCCGTCCTCGAGCTGCTCAAGTCCGGCAAGCCCTTCACCAAGGAGAACCTCGACGCCACCTACGTCGCGCGCCGCCGCGCGAGCTGGGTGGAAAAGGAGGGCCGCATCGCCGAGAAATCGCGCGATGGGTTCCAGCGCGGCGTCATCTCCGGCCTGATCGGCATGGGCCTGACGGGCCTCACGGGCGGGCGCCTCAACATGTGGGGCCGTCCGCTGCCGCCGCACAAGCGCCTCCCCTCGCTCGAGCAGTATTACAAGGGCCGCATCTCCCCGCAGGAGATCTCGCGCATCCGCAGCGAGTGCCACGCCAAGGGGCAATCCCTGCACAACGCACTCATGGACCGTGTCGGCTGGCCTGCGATCCAGCTCGACGGCAAGCTGCTCGTCTCGCACCAGGACGCCCTGCTCATGGGCGGCAAGGTGCAGGCGCCGCACGGCTACGCGGACCACGTGACCTTCCCGTGTCCCGACCTGTGCGAGCGCTGCGGGGCGAAGACCTGCATCGAGGTCTGCTCGGGGCAGGCCATCACCCCCGGCGGGCACGGCGTGCCCGCCTTCGACAGGGAGAAGTGCATCCATTGCGGCGCCTGCCTCTGGAACTGCACCCAGGAACGCACCGACGGCAGCGGCCGCACCGTCCTTGAGTTCAAGGCCGGCACCGGCGGCCTGCACTCGGCGGAGAACTGAGGGAGGAAGCCAGGAGCCGGGAGTCAGGACTCAGGAGTCAGAAGTCAGAAGTTCGAACACATCACCCTGGTTTGCACACTGGCCCCGGCCTCTTCCCAATCGCCCGACCCGCCCTCCGCCTTCCGACCTCCGACCTTCACGGACAGTATTCATTTTCAAACTACAAACCACATGCCCATCGCCTACCAAATCATCGTCTGCGGCAGCTTTGTGCCGGATCCCCTCCAGACCCTCGAGCCGGTCACCACGCCCACCGGCCCGGCCCTCAAGAACGAGCTCATGCTCCCGGCCGTGCTGGATCCCTGGGCGGGCCACGCCCTCTTCGAGGCGGCCAACCTCGCCAGGCAGAACCCCGGCAGCAAGGTCTGGCTCGTGAGCATCGGCCCCAAGGCCAAGCTCCAGCAGGTCATGATGAGCGTCGCCCAGAAGGTCCCCTTCGAGCTCGTCGCCATCGACGGCCCCGCCGGCGGCTTCACCGACGCCTCCGAGGTCGCCGCCGTATTGGCGGAGTCGATACAGGCCATCCCCGGCCTTGAGAAGGACCGCCTGCTCGTCTTCGGCGGCTGGGAGTCCGCCTCGCGCGGCGCCGGCTCCACGCTCCAGATGGTCGGCGAGCGCCTCGGCATCTGCGACCAGTTCCAGGGCGTCGACAAGCTCACCGCCAATGCCGACGGCTCCCTCCAGGTGCTCGAGCGCATCGAGGGCGGCCGTCACCAGGTGTCCACCTGCTCGGCCCCGCCCGCGCTCCTCGGCTGGGCCACGGGCAACCTGCCCGAGCCGCCCAACAACCCGCAGGTCGGCATGCTCAACATGCGCACCGTGATGCCCGCCCTCCAGAAGGCCAAGCCCGTGAAGCTCGCCGGCGAGGGGCTCACGTTCGCCAGCGTCTCGCTCCCGAGGCAGCGCCGCGAAACCAAGGTCGTCAAGGACATGAGCCCGGACGACATCGCCAGGGACATCGTGGCCTGGATCAGCGCCGAATAAGCCACCCCCTCACAAAACGGATACCAACAACATCCCCATGGAAACACTCCTTTTTCTCGCGCACACCGAGGCCGATGGCAGCCTGCACAAGTCGGCCTACGAGGCCCTGAACGCCGCGCGCTCCCTTGCCATTTCCCTGTCCGACACCACCCTGGTGATCGGTCTCTTCGGCTCCGAGATCCAGTCCGCCGCCAACACCCTCGTCATGGCTGGTGCCAATCGCATCCTGGGTGTGGCGGGTGCCGAGTTCGCCCACCCCCGTTATTGCAGCGATGTCCAGGCCATCGAGGCCCTGGGCAAGGCCTCCGGCGCCACCCTCATCCTGGCCGCCGGCTCCTC
>JAHFTI010000402.1 GCA_023265535.1 Opitutaceae bacterium | reverse complement strand
GCGATGGCCGCGACCAGGGCTATCTCCACGCGGAGGCGCAGCGGGGGCGGCTGGTGGTAGGGCGTGGGCTGGACGTGCTCGCCGATCAGCCGCGAGGGTTTCTTGTCGTTGTCATCGGCCGCCGAGGGAAGGGGGGAAGGGGAGGACATGGTGCTTACTCGTCGAGGCTGCGGCTGCGGGTGACGAAGAGGCCCGCGGGGCGCCACTGCAGGAAGAGGATGATGGCGGTGAGCACGAGGATCTTGCCCAGGACGGGATTGAGCAGGATCTGCTGGAGGGACTGGTCGAAGAGACCGATGCCAAGGGCGGAGATGACGGTGCCGGCGAGGTTGCCCACGCCACCGACGACGACGGTCATGAAGCAGTCGACGATGTAGGACTGGCCGAGTGCGGGGCCGACGTTGCCGATCTGGCTGAGGAAGGCGCCTGCGAGGCCGGCGAGGCCCGAGCCCAGGCCGAAGGTGAGCATGTTGACGCGTTCGGTGCGCACGCCCATGCAGGAGGCCATGCCGCGGTTCTGCATGACGGCGCGGATGAGCAGGCCGAGGGGGGTGCGGGTGAGGATGAGCCAGGTGCAGAGCACGATCACTCCCGCGAAGCCGATCACGAAGATGCGGTTGTAGCCGAAGATGATGTCGTTGAAGGTCCAGTTGCCCGAGAGGAAGGAGGGGCTGGAGACCTGCACGTTGTTGGCGCCGAAGATGAGCTTGAAGAGCTGCTGGAGCACGAGGGAGACGCCCCAGGTGGCGAGCAGGGACTCGAGGGGGCGGCGGTAGAGGAAGCGGATTACCGAGCGTTCGAGGAGGATGCCGATGCCCGCGGCCGTGAGGAAACTCAGGGGCAGGGCTATGATGAAGTAGGACTCGTAGAGCCAGCCGCCTGTATTCAAACCAGGGATACTGAGCGAATGGCCGAAGGGGGAGAGGCTCAGGCCGGAGCCGAAGAGGTTCTGGACGATGTAGGTGGTGTAGGCACCCACCGCGATCATCTCGCCGTGGGCCATGTTGATGACCTTCATCAGGCCGAAGGTGATGGCCAGGCCTATCGCGACGACCAGGAGGATGGAGCCGAGGGAGAGGCCGCGGAAGAGGGTGCCGAAGAAGTTGACCCAGCTGCGGTGGCGCTCGATGGCGAGCAGGGCGGTGCGGGCCTCCTCGGCGAGGCTCTCCTGGCCGGAGGCGAGGGCTTCCTTGCGTGCGGCCTCGATGAAGTCGGCGGCGGCCAGGGGATGGAGCTCGCGGAGGGCGACCAGGGCGCGCGTGCGGACGATTACGTCGGCATGCCTGAGGCCGGTGAGCGCGATGGCCTCGCGCAGGGCCTGGAGCACTCCAGGGTCCTTCTCGGTGGTGGCGAGGCGCTCGAGGATGGGAAGGCGAGAAAGGTCCTGGGAAAAGCCGATTGTGGTGCTGGCCTTGATACGCGTGGACGCGTCTGGGGAGGCGAGGTCGAGGAGGTCTATGACCGACTTCATGGCGCGGCGCAGGGAGGCGTCGTGCTCGATGGGGACGAGGTCGGAGCCCACCAACCTGAGAGGGGAGCCGTCGGGGGAGAGCAGGGGGGAATCGTCGGAGACGCGGGTGGCCAGCTGTGCGTCGGAGGCATCCTTGTCGCCGTGCAGGAGCACGGGGACGGGTGCGGCCCCGGGGGAGGGTGACCAGAGGAAGAGGGAGTCCTCGCGCCAGGCGGCAAGCAGGGGCTGGACGGAGGGGTCGGCCTCGCCGGCGAGGGACTCGACGAGGGCTGCCTTTTCCCCGGCGTCCGTGGCGAGCATGGCCTTCACCAGGGTCTCGCGCACGGGGAGGTGGGGGGCTGCGCCCGCGAGGACGGGACCGAGGAGGAGCAGCAGGAGGAGGGTGATGCCTGAGGGGAGGCGCATGGTTCGAGGGGTGTTTAGCAGGACTCGGGCCAAGCAGGGGGCAGGAGGGGAATTCATGGGAGTCATGAGCGGCGGCGCTTCCACGGAAGGCCGGGGAGAAGGACGCCGTTGGCGTGTGGCTTGCCGGGCTCGCCGGTCGCGTGGAGCGAGCGGGGGCCGCGGGGCGGGTTTGGGCGGGTCGGCGGGTGCCCGGGCCGGGGCAAAGAAAAAGGGGGCGGGGCCGGAGCCCCGCCCCCCGTTGTTTCCGGAGTGCTGAATGGGAGGGCGGCTTCCGTCCGGACTGTAGTTCCAGACTGGATACGCCGCACCAGGACAATGCTTACTTGAACTTGCCCTTGAGCCAGGGCTCGCCGACAACGCCCTCGTAGGACTTCAGGATCTTGAACTGGCCATCGGCCTTGGTCTCGCCGATGTAGACGTTCTTCGTGAGGTGCATGTTGGCCTGCGTGGTGACCTTGCCACCGGGACCGTCGAAGCTCAGGCCCGACTTGAGGGCGGCGCGCACGGCGTCGACATCGAAGGTGCCGGCCTTCTCGACGGCGGCCTTCCAGAGGTAGACACCATCATAGGAGAGGACCATCGGGGAGCAGGTGACGCGGCCTTCCTTGACGATGCCGGGGACGTTGGTGGTGGAGAGCCACTTCTTGAAGGCGGCGACGAACTGCTTGTTGGCAGGTGAGTTGATGGACTGGAAGTAGGTCCAGCAACCGAGCTGGCCGACGAGCTGCTTGGCGGGAAGACCGCGGAACTCATCCTCGGAGATCGAGAAGGAGACGACGGGGCAGGTGTCGGCGGTGAGGCCGGCGGCTGCGTATTCCTTGAAGAAGGGCACGTTGGTGTCGCCGTTCAGGGTGTTGATGACGCAGGCCTTGCCGCCGGCGGCGAACTGCTTGATCTCGGCGACGATCTGCTGGTAGTCGGTGTGGCCGAAGGGCGTGTACTTGCCGGCGGAGATGATCTTGCCGTCAGCCTTCTTGTAGCCGCCACCGATGTTCTCGAGGGCAACACCCTTGCTGAGGAGGTATTCCAGGAGGACGAGGTTGGTGGTCTGAGGATAGACGTAATCGGAGCCGATCAGGTAGAACTTCTTGTAGCCCTGGGCGAGGAGATAGTCGACGGCAGGGGTGGCCTGCTGGTTGACGGCCTCGGCGGTGTAGAAGACGTTCTGGGACTCCTCCTCACCCTCGTATTGGACGGGGTAGAAGAGCAGGCCGTTGTTCTTCTCGAAGACGGGGAGCACGGACTTGCGGCTCACCGAGGTCCAGCAGCCGAAGACCGCGGAGACCTTGTCCTGCTCGAGGAGTTGCTTGGACTTCTCGGCGAACAGGGGCCAGTCGGAGGCGCCGTCGACAACGACGGGCTCGATCTTGTGCCCGAGGACGCCGCCCTTGGCGTTGATCTCGTCGAAGGTGAAGAGCAGCACGTCGCGCAGCGAGGTCTCGCTGATCGCCATGGTGCCGGAGAGGGAGTGGAGGACGCCGACCTTGACGGTCTTTTCAGCGGCCGAGGAGAGGGAGACGAAGGCGGAGGCCAGCAGGGCGCCCGCGGTGAGGATTTTGTTGAGGGACTTCAGCATGGACGTGGGGGAGGTTCCTGTCGTGTCGTGTGTGTGTGTGTAGCGATGTGCCGGATAGGGGCATGGCAGTGGCCAGGCCGGTTACCGGCAGGAGGAATGGAGCAGGTGGACGCCGGCTCCAGGGAGGTCATGCAAGGACCGGGGAAACCGCCTTCAGCCCAGCGGGGGTGAAGGCGGAGAGGGGGCGGGAGAAAGCCCTCCTACGCTCCCAGAGGAGCTTCGGAGGGTTGATTCGGCCGGGAGGCCGAATCATTGGCCGAATCAGAACTTGAAGATCGCCTGGACGCCGAAGAAATTGGCCTTCAGGGAGGACTTCGAGTAATCGATGTACGAGTATTCGGCGCGGACGGAGAGGTTCGCGTTGACCGTGTAGGTCGGGCAGAGGGTGTACTTGGTGTACTTCGTGGTGCTCACCATGGAGCTCTCACTCTCGTAGTCGGCGGTGTCGACGCTCTCGCCGCTGATGCGGGCGATGCCCGAAATCTTGTCGGTGAAGGTGTAGCCGAGGAGGGCGAGCCAGTTGTAGCCCTTGTTGTAGTCGCCGCCGTCCTTGTAGGCGTATTCGGCCGCGACGACGGTCTCCTTGTTCACCTGGTAGCTGGCCCAGAAGTCGAAGCCGAAGATGTCCTCGCCGGGATTGGTGGGACCATCCTCGCTCTCGTAGGCCAGGCCGGTCCAGAGGGTGAGGTCCTTGACACCCTTGTAGGCGTAGTAGACCTCGAAGCCGTTGTTGTTCTTGAGCTCGCCGTCGCCCTTCAGGTAGTTGCTGCCCGAATACACGGAGTCGACCAGGGCGACGCCGAAGGACTGGGTGTCGTCACTGTAGTCGATCCTGACGCCGTCGTGGTAGCCCGGGATGATGCCCAGGGAGCCGTTGGCGTAGGAGATCTGGGTCATGTTCGGGATGTCGAAGGCCTCATAGCCGAGGTAGCTGAGGAACTTGCCTCCGGTGACGCTGAAGCCGCCGCCGAGGTCGTAGCTGACGTAGGCGTCGAGCAGGGCGATGTTCTCGGGGGCGCCGGGAGCGTGGTAGAAGCTGACGGTGCCGGTGACGGGCTTCAGGTTGTAGGCGAAAAGGATCTTGCC
>JAHFTI010000401.1 GCA_023265535.1 Opitutaceae bacterium | reverse complement strand
GTGATTCTGGCAAAGTGGCGCGGACTGGCATGGGGGCTGCAGGGAGTCAGGCCATGAATTTCTCCAAGCTCAGGCAGTCGGGCCACTGGCCGACGCTTGCCACCTCCTTCCTCTATTTTGACGTCAGTTTCATGGTATGGACCCTGTTGGGGGCGCTCGGAGCCCTGATTGCCCCGAGCCTGGGGCTCACGGCGCAGCAGAAATTCCTGATGGTCTCCACGCCCATCCTTGCGGGGGCCTTCCTGCGCATCGTGCTGAGCATGATGGTGGACCGCATCGGTGCGAAGCGCACGGGCATCCTTGCCCAGCTCGTGGTGATGGCTGGCCTGGCCGTTGCGTGGCTGCTTGGGCTGCACAGCCTCAACCAGGCCCTTGCCCTTGGGCTCGTGCTGGGCGTGGCAGGCGCGAGTTTCGCCGTGGCCCTGCCCCAGTCGGGCCGTTGGTATCCACCCCACATGCAGGGTGTGGTGCTGGGCCTTGCGGGTGCGGGCAACATCGGCGTGGTGATCGACCATCTGCTTGCCCCGCGCATCGCCGCCGCCTGGGGCTGGAACGCGGTCTTCGGCGTGGCGCTCCTGCCGCTCGCCCTCGCCTTTGTCCTCTACGTGTGGTTCTCGAAGGAGCCCCCTGGCGAGTACAGGAGGAAGAAGCTCTCCGATTACCTGCGTCTGCTGACCGAGCGGGATGCCCACTGGTTTTGTTTCTTCTACACGATCAGCTTCGGCGGTTTCGTCGGCCTGGCCACCGCCTTCGCCCTCTACTTCCGCGACCAGTACCAGCTCAGTCCCGTGCACGCCGGCGAGATGGCGGCGTTGTGCACGCTCGTGGGGGCGCTCGGCCGGCCGCTGGGTGGCGCCATGGCGGACAGGCTCGGAGGCATCCGTTCCCTGGGTATTTTCTACAGCACCGCTGCCATTGCCCTGACCCTGGCCGCCCTCTCCGAGAACCTTTGGCTCTGTGGTGCCGGCTTCTTTGTCGCCTCCGGGGCCTTCGGCATGTGCAACGGCTCCGTGTTCCAGCTGCTGCCCCAGCGCTTTGCCAAGGACATCTCGGTGATGACCGGCCTCGTGGGCTGTGGCGGCGGGGTCGGGGGGGTCGTGCTCGGCATGCTGTTTGGTACCTCAAAGGAATACACGGGCAGCTACGCCACGGGCATCCTGCTGTTCGCGGGCCTCTGCCTGCTTGCCCTGACGGGACTGGGCACGGTCAAGCGCCGTTGGCGCACCACCTGGGGCGCCACTGCCGCGGCCAAGATCTGAGCTTCCGTGGGGCTGCAGGGACGGCTAGGCTCTGCTGCAGCACCACGTGTCACAGTCCATGAAACTCCAGGTCACCCATCACGGCGTCGCGCGCGCCGACGGAGAAAAGTCCGAGGACGCGATGCGCGTCCTGCAGCGCGACGACCGTGTGATCGCCGCGCTCGCGGACGGTCTGGGTTCGAGCAGGCAGGGCGGTGAGGCGGCACAGCGTGCCGTCGCGATGATGGTCGATTACCTGCATGCGCGGCCGCAGGCCTGGAGCCCACGCCGCGCCCTGGCGGAGTTCGTGCAGCAGATCAACCAGGTGCTGCACCAGGAGTCGCTCCTCCAGCGCGGGGAACCCGAATTGCTCTGCACCCTGAGTGTCGTCGTGATCGAGGGGGGCGTGCTGTACGGCCTGAACGTGGGAGACTCGCCCGTCCTTGTCTGGCGCCAGGGAAAGCTGCGGCAGCTTTCGCAACACCATGTCATGGACCAGGCCGGCATGGAGCACGTGCTCACCCAGGCCGTCGGCCTGGCACGCGAACTGGCTCCCGCCCACTTTGAGCTCTCGCTGGAGGACGGCGACGTGGTCCTGCTTTGCTCTGACGGCGTCGGGAATGCACTGTCCAGGGAGCGCCTGTGCGAGCTTCTCGGCAGGCGCATCGCCGCGCGTGCACTGGTGCACACGGTCACCGAGACCTGGCAGGAACATCCCGAGCTCAGGGATGATGCCAGCGCAATCGTCCTCGATCTCCTGGAACTCGGACACCAGCCCGGGCACAGCCTGCGGGAGTTGGAGGTCCTGCAAAACCTGCTTCCGGGCGACCGCCATGATTCCTTCACGCTCGTGCGCCCGCTGCACGAGGGCGGGCGGGTGTGGCTGGCCACCGATGCGGCCGGGCAGTCCCAGGTGCTGAAGTTTCCCCCCGCCGATGCCGCCGACGATGAGCAACGCCGCGAGGCCTTCCTGCGCGAGCTCTGGCATGCCTCACGCATGGACTCCCCCGACTTTGTCAGGGCGCACGTCCCCCTGGAGGGCTCTCTGCGGTACTACGTTCTTGAATACATCCAGGCCCCCACGCTGCGCGAAACGCTGAAGCACGGGCACCTGCGCGTCGAGGAGGGCATCGAGCTCGCCCGCTTCCTGCTGCGTGCCGCCCAGTACCTGCTCAGCCGGGACCACGTGCATGGCGACATCAAGCCCGAGAACATCCTCGTCCTGCGCGCTCCGGAGGGAGTCTCCTTCAGGATGCTCGACCTTGGGAGCACCGCCGGGGTGCTCTCTGTGCATTCACGCGCCGGCACACCCAGCTACCTGGCCCCCGAGCGCTTCGAGGGTGCGGCCGTGAGTGAGCGGACGGAGATCTTCTCGATTGGCGTCACCCTCCACGAGGCCCTCACCGGCGCGCTTCCCTTCGGGGAGATCGAGCGCTTTCAGACACCCCGCTTCGACCGCCTTCCCAGGCGGCCCTCCCAGCGCAACCGGGCCATACCGGGCTGGCTGGACTGCGTGATCCAGCGCGCACTCAGCGTCGACACCGCCACACGCCACCAGAGCTTTTCCGAGATGGCGTACGAGTTGGACAACCCGGACAAGGTGGTCCCCTTCCACGCCCACGGTGAACCGCTGCGGCACAGGAATCAGGTGCTCTTTTACAAGATCCTGAGCGCGGTGCTGCTTGCCTGTGTGCTCGTGCTGACCTGGCTTCTCGTTCGCCGTTAGGTATTGGCTGTGCTGATACGCCTGCCCGAGCCCGCGCGCGCGCGTTTCCAGGCCTGCAGGGGGGAATCGGGTTCCTGTTCCGGTACAAAGGGCCGGGTGCTTGCGGGGCGTTCATGGCTGCGCTCCTCAAGGAAGGAGATGAGCTTCTCCCGGCATTCGTAGTAGGCTGACTGTTCGATCAGCTCGGTGCGGTGGCGGGGGCGGGCGAAGGGAACCTCCAAAATCTCGCCGATGGTGGCACGCGGGCCATCCGTCATGCAGACCACGCGGTCGGAGAGGAACAACGCCTCGTCCACGTCGTGCGTGATCATGAGTGCGGTGATCTGCTCGCGCTGCCAGAGCTCAAGCAGCACCTCCTGCAGCTCCGCGCGGGTCAGGGAATCAAGCATTCCGAAGGGCTCGTCGAGCAGCAGCATCTTGGGCGAGAGGGCAAAGGCCCTGGCCAGGCCCACGCGCTGCCGCATGCCCTGGGAGAGCTCCGCCGCACGCCGGTGCATGCATTCGCTCAGCCCGACGAGAGTGAGGTAGTATTCCGCGATCTGGCGCCTTTCGACGCGCGGGGCGGCGAAGTACACCTGGTTCACCCCGAGCATCACGTTTTCGAACGCCGTGAGCCAGGGCAGCAGGCAGGGGGACTGGAAAACGACGCCACGGTCGGGGCCGGGCTCGGTGAGCTCGCGGCCGGCGAGGATGATGCCGCCGTAGCTTGGGGTGGCGAGGCCGGCGATCATCGAGAGGACCGTGGATTTGCCGCAGCCGGAATGGCCTATGACCGAGACAAATTCGCCCTTGCGCAGGTCGAGGTTGAAGTCCTCTACGATGACCGCGTTGCCGTAGGCCTTGGCCACCTGGGAGAGTTCGAGCAGGGAATTCATGGGAGAGGGAGGGTCAGGAGGCGAGGGTGATCGTGGTGCGGGAGTCGGCAGCCGCGCGGCGGCGAGGCTGCCTGCCGAGTGCCAGGAAGGGCTTGCCTCGCGAGAGGTCCTCCGGGAGCAGGTCGGGCAGGGTGATGCGCGTGGTGATGGTCTCGCGCTTGGCTTCCCTGAAGGAGAGCAGCTTGCGTGTGATCTGGGCTCGCAGCCTCTTGAATTCCGGATCGTGGTTCAGGGCCCTGCGGTCGCGGGGGCGTTCGAGGGTGACCGGAATCGGTGTGTCGAGGGTGGCGCCCGGGCCCGTGCTGAGGGGGATGATGCGGTCGGCCATGAGCAGGGCCTCGTCCACGTCGTTGGTGATGAGCAGCACGGTCTTCCGGTCCGCCTCCCACATGCGCACGATCTCCTCCTGGAGAGAGCCGCGCGTGAGCGCATCCAGCGCTCCGAGGGGTTCATCCAGCAGCAGCAGGCTGGGATTTACCGATAGGCCGCGTGCCACCGCCACGCGCTGGCGCATGCCGCCCGAGAGCTGCCTGGGCAGCTTGTCGCGGGCGGGCGTGAGGCGGACCAACTCGACGAAGCTGTCCACATGGGCGCGGCTACGTTCGGGCTCCCAGTCCTGGAAGCGCTGGTCGACGGCCAGCGCGATGTTCTCGTACACCGTGAGCCAGGGCAGGAGGGAATAGTTCTGGAACACCACGCCGCGCTCCGGGCCG
>JAHFTI010000400.1 GCA_023265535.1 Opitutaceae bacterium | reverse complement strand
TGAGCGCCTCCACGATCATCTCGCGCTCCACCGCCTCCACTGCCTCGGCCAGGGTGCTTTTCTGCACGGTGCCGCTGGCCTCCGCGGTCTGCAGCGTGGGCGGCATGTGAAATCCGTGAATGACGCTGTCCTCCGAGAGGAGCACGGCGCGCTCGATGACGTTCTCGAGTTCGCGCACGTTGCCCGGCCAGTGGTAGGCCATGAGCATGTCGATTGCCGGCGTGGAAAGTCGCACGATGCGCTTCCCGTTCTGCCGCGAGTACTTTTCCAGGAAGTGGTCCGCGAGCTCGAGCACATCGCTGCGACGCTCGCGCAGCGGGGGAACGTAGATGGGAAATACGTTGATGCGGTAATACAGGTCCTGCCGGTACTTCCCCTCCTCGATCATCTGCTCGAGGTTGCGGTTGGTGGCGGCGATCACGCGCACGTCCACGCGCAGCGTCTCATGGCCGCCCACGCGCTCGAAGGTGCCCTCCTGCAGCACGCGCAGCAGCTTGGCCTGCGTGGCCGGGGAGATCTCGCCGATCTCGTCGAGGAAGATGGTCCCTGTGTGGGCGAGCTCGAAGCGCCCCTTGCGCAGGGAAAGCGCACCCGTGAAGGCGCCTTTCTCGTGCCCGAAGAGCTCGCTCTCGATGATGCTCTCGGGGAGGGCGGCGCAATTCACGCGCACAAAGGGGCGTCCGCGCCGTCCCGAGGCCTGCCAGATGGCGTGCGCGATGCGCTCCTTGCCCACGCCCGTCTCGCCGCGGATCAGGACCGTGGTCTTGCCCTCGGCCACCTGGTCCACGTGGAAATACACCGTGCGCATGGCGGAACTCTTGCCGATCATGCCCTCGGGGATGAAGCCCCGCTTGATCTGCTCCTGCAGGCGGTCGTTCTCCAGGCGCAGGGAGTCGATGCGCTCCTTGGCCATCTGGCGGAAACGCACCGCCAGGCCCACCTGCCCCGCGATGAGCATCAGGAAACGCGCATCGTTCTCGAGACGGGCGAGCGGCCCGGGCGCCTTGGCAAAGCTCAGCGTGCCGACGACCTCCTGGGCATGCCGGATGGGCACGACGACCAGGGCCTCCCCCGCCTGTATCGATTCATTGAATACAAGCTTCTCGGCCGCGCTCGGCGCGGGGTCGCGTAGCGCGGAGAGGTCCGGCACGAAGAGCGCCTCGGCCGTGGCCGCCACGCGCCCCAGGATGCCCTCACCCACCTTGCCCAGCACCTCGTGCGTCCGGGTGCCCCCGTCCTCCTTTTCGGCCACCGCCAGCTCGCCCGTCCCGCGGTTGATCACCGTGAGCAGGCCGCGGTGCAGGCCCGTGCTCTGCGTGAACTTCCGGAACATGGGCTGCATCGTGTCGGTGAGCTCGAAACCCTGCGCCAGGGCGGCCGAGACCTCATGCAGCAGCGAAAACTCGCGCAGCACCCGGCACCCCACGCCGGGCATCGGGACGGGCTCGGTCCGTCCGCCACAATTTTCGCAATCGCTCACGCGGGCACGGGAGCAAGTGCAATGCCATGCTCCCGCACTCACGGGGATTTTCCTGACACAGGACCGGCGTGCCCGACAGGACGCACCTGCCGGGCACGCCGCGCCCGCTGAAAGGCAGTCACCTGCGAGCGCAGTGCCAGGCCCTGCCAGGGCCTGCTAGTACAGCAGCGGTTTCACCGCATACTCGCCCCCGAGCACGAGGTACTCCCCCTCGCCATCCAGCAGGTGGCTCGGCAGCAAGCCGCTGAAAAACACGATCTTCTCCAGCGGCACGCGCACCTGCCAGACCAGCGAGCCGAATTCCCAGGCGATCTCCCTGTCCGAGGTGAAGGAACTCAGGTTGTTGAGGGCCACGAGGGTCGCGGTCCTGCCGCCCCCCGCCCCCTCGCCTCCCGCCTGCACGGCGTAGGCCTCGGAATCATGCGTGCCGCGGTAAAGGGTGAGCCAGCGTTTCCCGGGATGCCTGCGCCGCAACTCCTCCTGGCAAAAGGTGTAGAGCAGGTCGAGCTGCATGGACACGGCCACGGTCCTCGCGGCCCCCTTCATGCGATCCCCCCAGTAACGCTCCTGGGCCGCCACGTCGCTCGCCAGCCGCCCGCCATGGTAGGTGGCCTTCAGGCCGAAGCGGCTCTCCACCCAGGCCTTCAGCACCGCACCCGAGTGCCCGTTGTTGTCCGCCCCCCAGCCATGCAGGAACGAGATGTAGCTGTGCCGCAGGCTCGAGCGCGCCAACCCGGCATGCTCGCTCCACTCGTGCAGGCGGAATTTCACCGAGACATAATCATGGAACACCTGCCCCCGCTCGGCGGGCTCCTCAAGGAGGGCCAGGCGCTCGAAGAGCCTCCTGTCCGTGGCCTTGACCCCCTCCAGCTCCAGCGGACAGGGGTCCTCCTGGAAACCGCGCGAGGCGATCACCCAGGGGGGAAGGTTGCAGTGGTTGTAAAGTGAATGGGATTCCTCGCTCAGCTTGGGGTTCATGGGGCGGCTGCACATTCCATGATGCCCCCCGCAAGGCCCTCCTGCGAGCGGGATTCCCCGGCCTTCCTTTCCAAATTTTCATGCCTTCCATGAGCGGGCGGCATGCCGCGGCCGCCCTGTGCCAGCAGGGCCGGCACCTGCCGCCGTATCCGGTCGAGCACTACAGGATCCAGCTTCCTGAGCCAGCGCACGGGCACCCCGCGCAGGCCGTACAGCGCGCCCGCCAGCTGACCCGCGAGGGCCCCCGTGGTGTCCGCATCGCCGCCCCGGTTGACCGCCCTCACCACGCACTCCTCCAGGCTGTCGCTGTTGAGGAAGGCGTCGAGCACGGTGCGCACGGTGTCCACGATGTACCCAGAGCTGCAGCCGCGCCAGGGCCGGGGGTTGAAGGAAGGCTCCGCCGCCACCATCGCCTCCATGGCACGCACCGCCGCCGCCAGGTCGCCGCCCTTGAGCAGCACCCGCGTCATCTCGCCCAGGCCGAGCGTGCCCGCATCGGACAGGCGATGGTTGTGGGTGATATGCGCCTGCTCCAGGCTGCGCTGACGAAAGGCCTCGTCGTCATGCAGGGTCGAGAGCACCACGGGCAGGTTGCGCATGGCGGCCCCGTTGCCCGCATCCCCTTCGTTGGGAGGCCCGCTCAGGGTGCCATCAGTCATGAAGCGTCGGAGCCCCCTGCGGCAGGTGTTACCCACATCCACGGGGCGCCCCTGCAACCAGAGCGAAAAGGCCCCGGCCACGCGCCGTGTGTCCCAGGCGGGGTTGGCCAGGATGGCCTCCCCCAGCACGAGGCTCATCTGCGTGTCATCGGTGACCTCGCCCGAATTCAGCCTCAGCCAGCCGCCGCCCCTGAGGTCCTTGTGAACCCCGTGGAGCGCGGCGATCTCCCCGGCGGTCATGAACTCCACGCTCGCGCCCAGGGCGTCGCCCACGGCGAGCCCCACGTAGGCCCCGAGGGCCTTTTCCATCAACACTGCATCGGCCATGCCTCCTGTTAGCAAATCCGGGGCCAAGCCCTTGCATCTGGCAAATCCGCCCCGCGCAGCCTGTGTGCGTGACTGTCAAGTGAGCATGCCGTTTACCCGGACGCCCCCGCCCCCTACTCTCGCTCCCGTGTATACCCTCGGAATCGATTACGGAACCAACTCTGTCCGCTGCCTGGTTGTTCGCTGCGCCGACGGCGCCGAAATGGGCAGCTATGTCGTCAACTACCCCAGCGGCAAGCAGGGCATCCTGCTTGATCCGAAGGACCACCACCTCGCCCGACAACATCCCGGCGACTACCTCTACGGCCTCGAGAAGAGCGTGAAGGGAGCCCTCGCCGCCGCCAAGAAGAACCGCCGCAAGACGGGCTTCGACGCCAACCAGGTCGTGGGCATCGGTGTCGACACCACGGGCTCCAGCCCCATTCCGGTGGACGCCAACAACCAGCCGCTCGCCCTACAGAAGAAGTGGGCCAGCAACATCAACGCCCAATGCTGGCTCTGGAAGGACCACACCAGCTGGCGCGAGGCCGCCGAGATCACCCGCCTGGCCGCCCAGCACCGCCCGCAGTACATCGCCAAGTGCGGCAACACCTACTCCTCCGAGTGGTGGTGGTCGAAGCTCTGGCACTGCCTCAAGACCGACCCCAAGCTTTTCGCCGCCGCCCACTCCTGGGTTGAGCTCTGCGACTTCATCCCTGCCGTCCTCGCCGGCGTGACCAATCCCCTCAAGGTCAAGCGCGGCGTCTGCGCCGCCGGCCACAAGGCCATGTACTCCGATGAGTGGGACGGCCTCCCCGACAAGGAATTCCTCTCGCTGCTCGACCCCAAGCTGGCCGACCTGCGCTACCGCCTCTACACCCGCGCCCACGACGCCGGCGAGCCCGCCGGCCTGCTCTGCACCACCTGGGCCAAGACCCTCGGCCTGCCCTCCGGCATCCCGATCGCCATCGGCGAGTTCGACGTGCATTACGGCGCCATCGGCTGCGGCGTCGACGAGGGCACCCTCGTCAAGATCATCGGCACCTCCACCTGCGACTGCGGCGTGGTCTCGGCCAAGAAGCAGGTGCCCGACATCCCCGGCATCTGCGGCATCGTCAAGGGCGCCATCC
>JAHFTI010000399.1 GCA_023265535.1 Opitutaceae bacterium | reverse complement strand
TCGGCCCACGGCGACACGGTGCGTCCGATCATCGCCCCGATCAGCGTCGAGGACACCTTCGGCATGACGGTCGAGGCCTTCAACATCGCCGAACACTACCAGACCCCGGTCATCATGCTCTCTGACCAGGAACTGGCCCAGCGCAAGGAGATCGTGGCCCCGATCGACACCACCCGCTTCACCATCGTCAACCGACTCGAGCCGAATGAGGAGGAGCTCAAGGACTACACCCGCTTCAAGCTCACCCCCTCCGGCATCAGCCCCCTCAGCCATCCCGGCATGAAGGGCGGCAATTACCTTGCCGCCGGCATCGAGCACAACGAGAAGGGCGCACCCACCGCCAACGGTGAGATTCATGCCCGCATGAATGACAAGCGCCTCAAGAAGATGGACCCCCTCAAGGAGCGCCGGGACCTTTTCCTCATCGAAGGTGACGAGGACGCCCAGCTCGGTCTCATCGCCTGGGGCAGCGTCGCTGGCATCGCCCTTGAGGCGGTCCGCAAGGCCCGCGCCCAGGGCGTGAAGGTGAAGCTTCTGATCCCCAAGCTGCTCTATCCGGTGGCTGAGCAGGTTTACCTCGACTTCTTCGCCTCTCTCTCTCGCTGCGTCGTCATCGAGCAGTCCCACCAAGGACAGCTGCACAAGATCATCCGCATGTGGGTCGACACCCCCAAGAACTTCGACTGTATCGCCAAGAGTGGCGCCAACCCGATCGCTCCCGAGGATATCGTCGAGAAGATCAAGGAACTGGCCCGCGCCTGAGCATCGCAACAACACCAACACTCATTCCCAATCACCATGAGCGACTGCGCCTGCTCCACTCTCGATGCCACCACCGCCCCTTCGCTGACCGTGAAGGATTTTCGCAGCAACCTTAAGCCCATCTGGTGCCCCGGTTGCGGCGACTACGGTGTCGTCACCGCGCTTTACCGCGCCCTCGTCAACATCGGCCGTCCCGCCCACGAGATCGCCTTCATTTCCGGCATCGGCTGCTCCAGCCGCATCCCCGGCTACACCACCGCCTACGGCTTCAACACCGTGCACGGCCGCGCCCTTCCCATTGCCCAAGGCATCAAGATGGCCCGCCCCGAACTGCTCGTCCTCGTGGCGGGCGGCGACGGCGATGGCTTCTCGATCGGCGGCGGCCATGTGCCCCATGCCATCCGTCGCAACCTGGACCTGACCTACATCGTCATGGACAACCAGATCTACGGCCTGACCAAGGGACAGCTGTCCCCGACGTCGCCGCGCGGCTCGATCACCTCCTCCTCGCAGTACGGCAGCGTCGAGGAGCCGGTCAACCCCCTGCTCTACGTGCTCGCCTATGGCGCCGGTTTCGTGGCTCAGGGTGTGCCGGCCGACATGGACGGTCTCACCAAGATCATCGAGGAGGCCATCCGTTATCCCGGTTTCGCCTTCGTGAACATCCAGTCTCCCTGCGTCACCTACGGTGATGATGCCACGCAGATCAAGGAGCAGAAGGCAAAGATGAAGAAGCTGGCGGATCTCGGTCACGACCCGACCAACCGCATCCGTGCCATGGAGCTCGCCTCCGAGTACGGTACCAGCCTGTACACGGGCGTGTTCTACCGTAACCCGAATCCTCCGGAGACCTTCGACAAGGCCATTCAGGCCCAGCAGAAGGAGCTCGCCCCGCAGGCCCGTCCCCTGACCAACCTGCTCAAGGTCGATTCATAAGGGCGATTGCGACTCAGTTTGCGCAAATGTGAAGCCGGGAGCCCGAGGGCTCCCGGCTTTGTTTTGCACCGGTGTCAGCCGGTGCCTTGCCAGCTTCCCCATTGCAGTGCCTTGGGGCTGCCTGCCCCGGCGCGGCGGGCGGTTTGCCCTCCGCCCCCACGCCTCGTGCGCACTGACAAATTTGTGACATACAACCACGCGCTCGGCCTGTGTTCAGTAGGGGACAGCCCTTTTCCTGAACCGCACCCGATGATGCTCCCCCGCTGGAGTGACTCTCGCTGGCTTTCTGCCTGTGCGTTCCTCAAAAGGGGATCTTGCCGCCAGCCCCGGCCAGCTCGCCATCGATCTCCTCGCCGGCCTCACCCTCATCCTCCTGCGAGTCCCGGGCTCCTTTGGGAGCACCGAGGAACTGCACATTCTCGAGCGTCACCTTGAGCTTGCTGCGTTTCTGGTGGGTCTCCTTGTCCTCCCACTGGTCGAGCCGCAGGCGGCCCTCGACCATGCAGGCGCTGCCCTTCGTGAGGTATTTCGCGACCAGCTCGGCCGTCTTTGCCCAGGCATCGATCTCCACGAAGACCACCTCCTCCCGTGTCTTCCCGGTTTCGTCCGTGAATTTGCGGCTGACAGCCAGTGCAAACTGGCAGTGTGAGGTTCCCTTGGGGGTGACGCGAAGCTCGGGATCCCGAGTGAGGTTTCCGATCAGCAGTACTTTGTTCAGTGTAGCCATGACTTTTCCATTTTGGAGTTCTTGGTGTTCTAGTCTCCCCTCTGCGGGGCGATGCAGGGTTGATGCCTGGAATAGTTTCAAAAGTAAAGTTTAATTAACGTCGTAAAACAAAAAAGTTTTATTGGCCCCGATCATTTGCTTTCAGCTCGCCTAGGGGGAATGCAGCGGCCTTACTTCATGCAGACACAAGATCTCCCCCCGCTTATGTGTTATTCCGCCGGTTTTGCTGCCTTTGCCCCAAGAACCATGCTTCAGTTAGGACTTCAGGAGCCGGGCCCCATCATGGTGCCCCTCTACTATGTGGTCCTGGCCTTGGGGCTTGGCCTCCTTGTGGCCTATTTGGTCCACCTCCATCATCTCTCCTGCCGGCGCAAGGAGGCTGCCTCCACGCAGGGCCTTTCCGCGCAAACCCCGCCGGCGGAACCGCCGCTTGCGCCAGCCCCCGCCTCATCACCGCTTCCCGCGCCCGTTGTCGCTCCCGGAATTCCTCCTCACATCGTTGCCGTCATTTCGGCCGCCATCTGTGCGACCGAGTCATCCAGGCATGTCATCCGTTCGGTTGCCGTTGCTGCACCCACGCTAACGTGGGCCTATGAGGGCCGCAGCCAGATCTTTCATTCGCATCGGGTGCGCTGAGGACAGGGCATCCCTGCTCAGTCGCCGCCGGCCTTGCGCGCCCTGTGGAGCTGCAGGGAATTCCAGAGGTTGTGCCAGATCACGTAGAAGGTGGGCCCGAGCGCGATGAGCGGGCTCGCGTAGGTCATGGCCAGGTAAATGGTGAAGGCGGTGTTTTTCTGTCCCAGGGACTGGCTCGCCTCGCGTGCGAATTCGCGACCGCCGATCCAGCGTCCCAGTGTGAAATTAGCCGCGCAGATGAGGATCGAGCCCAGCCCAATCGCCCACAGGGTGGAGGAGGGGAGCCCCTCCTGGGAGCGCAGGAAATGGGAGGCGTTGGCCATGATCAGGAACATGGCGCTCAGCCACAGTCCGAAGGAGAAATTCCGCAGCTTGGCGGGCCAGCCGGTGCAGGCCGGATGCGCCCAGCGCAGCAGCAACGCCACCGCCATGGGGAGGAAAACCACGATCAGCACGCTGGTGAACACGCGACCGAAGACATCCGGCGTTGCCTCGCCCAGCACAAACGGCAGCAGCAATGGCATCAGGGCTGCGATTCCGAGGTTGGTGAGCAGGAAGGCGGCCACGACATAATCCACCCTCCCGCGAAGAAAACTCACGATCACCGCAGCCGCCGTGGCTGTCGGGGTGATTCCTGCGAAGAAGAGTGCCAGTGCAATATTTCGGCCTCCCACCATCCAGCCGACAGCATAGCCCAGGAAGCCCATGCCGAGGTTTGCGGCGAAGAGCAGGGCATGGCTGAGCCTGAGGGATTCCCTGGAGAAGCGGGTCTGAAGGAAGACGATGAAAAGCATCGTCATGATCAGGTAACGGACGACCCAGGATGCCACGTGCGCCTGGGGCAGGAGGGCGCCAGCAGTGAAGGCAAAGAGGATGGCCGTGGTGCGGTTGAACAGGAGACTCACGCCCTCCATTCCAAGCACCGACCCTGTTCAGGTCAACCATGCCCCTGCGCATCAGGGCCCGGTGTCACGCCAGGCCACCGTTTTGGTGCCTCTCCAGGGCACTGCAAAATTCTCCCAGCGTGGAGACGACCACAGCCCCGATTTCTTCGAGCACAGGGGCATAGCTGGACGCGGCGCGTCCGCCCACAAAGAGACGGGTTTCGGTGGGCAGGAGCCGCCGCAGCTTGCGCAACTCGTCTCCGAGGGTCGGGTCGTCCGCCGGGTGCACTATGCTTAGGGCCACGCCGGCGGCCTTGCGCTGGTGGGCGGCCCCGGCAATTTCCAGGGCGGGAAGGCTGATCCCCAGATAGTCGACCCTCCAGCCCATGTCCCGCGCTGCCGCCGAGGCCATGGCCGCACCCAGTTCGTGCAACTGTCCCGCCGGCGTTGTCACAATCAGGAGCGGGGCATTGCCGCTGTCGCCATAGGTCCCCGGCTGTTTCAGGAGAAGCCCCCGGATCAGGTTGCTGGCAAAATGTTCCTGTGCGGCCGAAACCTGGCCGCGCCTCCAGGCCTCACCCAGCTCCTGTGCAAAGGGAGCGAGGATGCGTTCCAGGAAACCA
>JAHFTI010000398.1 GCA_023265535.1 Opitutaceae bacterium | reverse complement strand
CCCGGGCCACGAGGCCGCCGGCGGCCTCGTGGCCCGGGCTGATCCAGCGCATGACGCCGCGACGTTCCGAGTAGGAGGTGGTGCAGGGCTTGCCGAAGTCGTGGGCGAGCACGGCGAAGCTGAGGATGCGGCGCCGCTGGGCGTCGGCCCCCTGCCAGGCCTCGAGGGAGACGAGGGCGTCGAGGCAGTGCTGGGTGTGCTGGAAGACGTCGCCCTCGGGGTGCCACTCGGGTTCCTGCGGGGTGCCGCGCAGGGCGGCGATCTCGGGGAAGTGGCGCAGCCAGCCGGTCTCGGCGAGCACGGTGAGGCCGCGCGAGGGCGAGCGGGACTGCACGGCCCACTTGGACCATTCGCCCCAGATGCGCTCGAGGGGGAGCTCGTGGAACGTATCCGAAATTTCGTTACACAGGGCCGCGGTGGTGGGATCGAGGCGCAGGTTGAAGCGCGCGGCGAACTGCATGGCGCGCAGCACGCGGAGGGGGTCCTCCGTGAAGGCCTCGCTGGTGTGGCGCAGGAGGCCGGCGCGCAGGTCCCGCTCGCCGTTGTGCGGGTCGATCAGGGCCGCGCGGAAGGGATCATAGGAGATGCTGTTGATCGTGAAATCGCGTCGGGCTGCGGCGAGGGCGTCGCTCAGGTCGGGCTCGGGCTTCACGTAGAAGCCGCGGTGGCCGGAGCCGGTCTTGGATTCGCGGCGCGGCAGGCTGAAGTCGTATTCGACGCCCTCGATGCGGACCTTGATCACGCCGAAGCTGCGGCCGACGACGTCGGTGGGGCCGAAGGGGGTGAGGGAGCGGTGGAGACGCTCGAAGTCCATGCGACCCACCTCGACGTCGAAGTCCTTGGCGGGGATGCCCAGCAGCCAGTCGCGCACGCAGCCGCCGACGAGGCGGGGGCGGCCTCCTGCCTGACGCACGGCGTCGAGGGCTCCGAGGAGTGGTTGCGGGATCTGCATCTGGCTATGAGCAGAAGGAGGTGGCCGGATGGCAAGGCGCAAGGCCCGGCTTCAGCGGGTCTCCCTGCGCTGGAGGCTCCAGACCAGGATGAAGGACCAACCCGCCAGCAGGCAGAGTCCCCCGAGGGGCGTGATGGCTCCCAGCCAGCGCGGTGCGCCGAGGGCCATCAGGTAGAGCGTGCCGGAGAAAACCGTGATGCCTGCGGCGAAGGCGAGGGCGGAGCGGCGGAGCCAGGGCGGGGTGGGGGCGGGCGCGAAAGCAAGGGCCAGGAGGCAGGCTGCGTGGATAAGCTGGTAGAAGACTCCGGTGTGCCAGAGCTCGTGGGTGCCTGCGGCGAGAAGGCGGGCCTTGAGTGCGTGGGCCCCGAAGGCGCCAAGGGCGACTCCGAGAAATCCAAAGAGGGCGGCGAGTCTTGCGGGAAGCATGGTGTGAGATGTTAGGCAGGATGCGCGGGAACGCCAGCGAGGGAGGCTGGTCAGAGTGGCGCCGCGAAAAGAGCCTTGTGCTCCGCCCGCGATTTGCCATTCCATAACGATTGGACGCAAGTCCATGGACCAGAGTCAGCAAGCCACCAACCAAGCACTACCATGAAGAAAATCGCCCTGTTTGCCGCCCTCGTTGCGGCCGGAGTCGCCACCAGCAGCGCCGAAGAGGCCCAGAGTTCCTATTCGGTCACCCTGGATTTCCCCTACACGAGCAAGTACGTCTTCCGCGGAGTCGAGCTGGCCAGCAGCTCCATCCAGCCGTCGGTGGAGGTCGCCTCCGGTCCGATCTATATCGGTGTCTGGAGCAACCAGCCGATCACCAAGCACCAGGAGAACGAGTTCGATTTCTACCTGGGCTACAAGCACAAGCTGAATGATGCCTGGGATCTCGATGCCGGTGCCACCGTCTATTACTACCCGGAGCTGGACACTTCGGAAGGTGGCGAGCGTTCCACGACCGAGGGCTATCTCGGCCTGAACGGCAACATCAAGGGTTTCACCCCCGGCGTGTACACCTATTATGACTTCGACCTGAAGGCCACGACCATCCAGGGCCAGGTGGGCTACAGCATTCCCGCCCCCACGGCAGGCCTGAGCTTCGATTTCAGCGCTAACGTGGGCCGCGTGTTCATCAAGAACTCCGCCGACTACAGCTACTGGAGTGTTGGCATGAACGTGCCTTACAAGATCAACGACAAGGCCACGTTCTATGTCGGCGCCTCGTACTCCAACAACGACATCACGGGAGCCAAGCGCGACCTGATGAACTTCACGGGCGGCATTTCGCTGAGTTTCTAAGCCCCGCGATTGCCTGATTCCCTTCGACGGCCCGCCTCTTTTTTCAGAGGGGCGGGCCCTATTTTCTGCAGATTTTCCATCAAAGCTATTGACAGGATCGCCTCAGACTCTAGGTCTAGGCCCCTTTTCCCATGAAAACGTTCCTCGCCAAAAAGGAGACACTCCCCCAGCCCAAGTGGTATCTGATCGATGCCGAAGGCGCTGTGCTCGGCCGTCTCGCGGTGAAGGCCGCCAATATCATTCGCGGTCGCAACAAGCCCACCTACACGCCTCACGTCGACACCGGCGACTACGTCATTATCATCAATGCCGAGAAGGTCGCCGTCACGGGCAAGAAGGAGGACGTCAACGAGTACATGTCCTTCTCCGGCTTCGTCGGTGGCGAGAAGCGCCGTTCGCTCAAGCTCATGCGTGAGCGCCATCCCGAATTTATCATCGAGCACGCCGTCAAGGGCATGCTTCCGAAGAACATCCTTGCCCGCAAGATGCTGACCAAGCTCCGCGTGTTCAAGGGCGCCGCCCACACCCACGAGGCGCAGAACCCGATCAAGATCTCCGTCTGATTACGACCATGAGCACCACTGTCGCCAACGTGTTCCTCGGCACCGGCCGCCGCAAGACCTCCACCGCCCGCGTTCGTCTCACCGAAGGCACCGGCAAGATCACGATCAATGGTCGTGCTTCGGATTCCTATTTCTCCAGCGAGAACTTCCTCAAGGCCGCTGTGGCCCCCCTGGCCACCCTCGCCGTCGCCGACAAGGTTGACGTCGTCGCCACGGTCACCGGTGGTGGCAATTCCGGCCAGGCCGGCGCTGTTGCCCACGGTATCGCCCGCGCCCTCGAGAAGCTGAATCCCGAGAATCGTGCTGCTCTCAAGAAGGCCGGTCACCTCACCCGTGACAGCCGTGAGAAAGAGCGTAAGAAGGCCGGTCAGCCCGGCGCCCGCAAGCGCTTCCAGTTCTCCAAGCGCTAAGCGCTCGGACGGATTGCAGAATTCCTTTCGCGAAAGCGGAGCCCTCACCGGCTCCGCTTTTTTGTGCTTTGGCGGCAGGGACTTGGGCGAGGGAAAGGGGCTCTTCGGCATTTCCGTGGAAATGCCGGCCTCCGAGGCGGGCCCCTGCTCGACCTGGAGGCCACCCACCCACGCACAGGCTTCGCACGGCAGGGGCGCGTGAAAATTGGATTGATCTCCAGCGATATTTAGTTAGAGTTCTAACTAAATCGGGCTGTGCCCGTCAAAATTATGAACTCAATGAACATGACCGTGGGCTGGCTCGGGTTTGGGGCCGGCGCCGTTTCCGGGGCCTTGATCGGGCTTCGTTTCCATGCGGAGGAGTGGATGGGTGGGTATGGGGCTTTCAGGAGGCGGCTCCTGAGGCTGGGGCACATTGCGTGTTTTGGCGTGGGTTTCCTGAATGTGCTGTTCGCGCTGAGCGCGGTGCATCCGGGAGCAGGGGCGGCCGTGCACTGGGGCGGCCTGGCGTTGGCGTGGGCACAGGTGGCGATGCCACTGGTGTGTTTCCTGACGGCGTGGAGGGCCGAGTTTCGCCACCTGTTCAGTATTCCGGTGCTGCTCATTGGAACGGGCATCTGCGGTATGGTCCTCAACCAGTTCGCCTCATGAAAATCGGATTCGTGGCCCTGAGTGGCGTGCGTGTGGTCGACCGGGAGCTGATGGCCATCGGCCTGAACCTCCCGGGCTTTGTGGAGCGCAGCAAGGTGATCGCCTCGCTGCCGAGCCTGGGATTGCTGACGTTGGCGGGGATGACGCCGGAGCGGCATGAGCTCCGCTATGTGGAGGTGCCCGACGTGGATGCCGAGCTGTGGCGCGCGGCTCCGCCCGGGCCCTTTGATGTGGTGGCGATCTCGAGCTTCACGGCGATGATCCGCGATGCCTACCGCCTGGCGGACCGCTATCGGGCGCTGGGTGTGAAGGTGATCCTGGGCGGCCTGCATGTGACGAGCTGTCCGGAGGAGGCGTCGAAACACGCGGATGCCCTGGTGCTCGGCGAGGCGGAGCCGGTGTGGGCCCAGCTGCTGGAGGACCTTGAGCGGGGGTGCCTCAAGGAGCGCTACCGTGCCGCGTCGGCCTTCGACCTGGCGCTGGCCCCGATGCCGCGCTTCGATTTGCTCGATCCCGATCATTACAACCGCATCACGATCCAGACCGCGCGCGGGTGTCCGTGGAATTGCGAGTTCTGCGCAGCATCGATTCGCCTGCATCCGAGCTATCGCACGAAGCCGGTGGAAAAGGTGATGGCGGAATTGCGCGCCGTGAAACGGATATGGGCGAATCCCTTCATCGAGTTTGCGGACGACAACACCTTCGCGGAC
>JAHFTI010000397.1 GCA_023265535.1 Opitutaceae bacterium | reverse complement strand
ACGGCCAGGCCGCCGGCTCCTGGCTCGCCAATTGGGAAATCGGCATGCCCGACGCCGCGCCCGCCCCGGCCCCCGCAGCCGTGCGCCCGCCCGCGCCCGCTCCCGCTCCTGCTCCCGCCCCGGTCGCCGCCGCCGTCAAGCCGGCCGCCGTCGCCCCCGCACCCGCCAAGCCGGTCGCCATCCCTGTCGCTCCCGCCAAGCAGCCCGAGCCCAAGGCCGCCGAGCCCGAGCGCAAGGCCCCCTCGCTGAACAAGCCCGAGGCTCCCAAGCCTGCCGCCGCCGCGCCCCAGCAGCCCGCCGCCGCCGCCGCCAAGCCGGCCGTCGCCGCCCCCAAGGTCGACGCACGCCTGGAGGCCGTCAAGAAGGAGCCCGCCAAGCAGGACCCCAAGCCCGAGCCCAAGGCCGAGGCGCCCAAGCCCGCCGCCGCTTCCAAGCCCGCCTCCACTGTCGCCTATCCCGGCTCCGAGAAGAAGAAGACCAGCCCCATGCTCTACGTCGGCCTCGCAGCCGGCGTCGCTGTCATCCTCGGCGGCGGCTACCTCTTCTCCGAGCTCAACCAGTCCAAGCTCAACGCCGCCCAGGAAAAGGCCGCCCTCCAGCAGCAGGCCGAGCAGGCCGCCCGCGCCGCGAAGATGGCCGAGATCAAGGCCCGCGAGGATGCCGAGCGCATCCGCCGCGACGCCGAGGCCAAGGCCGTCGAGGCCGTCGCCAAGGCACGCGCCGAGGCCGAGGAACTGGTCCGCAACGCCCGCGCCGAGGAAAAGGCCAAGGTCATGGCCGAATCCCCGGGCGTGCTCCTCATCACCACCGAGCCCTCCGGCGCCTCCGTCACGGTCGACAACTTCCCCTCCGTCTCCAGCCCCGTCACCCGCACCGACCTGAAGGCCGGCAAGCACCGCGTCCGCATCAGCCACCCCGGCTACGATCCTCTCGACGTCGAGGTCGACATCGCCGCCCTGAAGACCACCGACATGGGCATGCTCAAGCTCGTCCGCCAGGCCGGTGACCTCGCCGTCACCAGCTCTCCCGCCGGAATGGACTTCCTCGTCTCCCTCAACGGTGAGGTCGTCAGCCAGGGCAAGACCCCCGCCACCCTCGAGAACCTTCCCCTCGGCGACTACAGCGTCACAATCCAACGCCCGGGCTGGAACCGCAGCACCCAGAGCATCTCGCTCGTGAAGGGCTCACTCCAGAAGGTCAACGCCGACTTCCCGACCGGCACCGTCCTCGTCCAGAGTGTCCCCTCCAACGCCGACGTGCTCCGCAACGGCGTCAAGATCGGCGTCACCCCGCTGCGCCTCACCGATCTCACCCCGGGCCGCATCGAGCTCAGCCTCGACATGAAGGGCTACGACCGCACCCAGATCCTCGGCGAGATCCTTCCCGGCCGCGAGGTCACCCTCCAGACCGAGATGCTCGACCCGAACCGCATCGTGAAGCCCAGCGAGGTCAAGCAGCAGCCCGAGGTCATCGACCGCGTCGTTCCCCTCAAGCCCGTCCTCGACCGCAAGTACGGCCGCGTTCTCGTCTCCGCCATCATCAGGAAGGACGGCAGCGTCAACAGCGTGAAGGTCGAGTCCTCCGGCGATGCCGAGTGGGGCCGCATCTGTGCCGAGGCCGTCGCCGCCTGGAAGTTCAAGCCCGGCTTGGACGCCAACGGCCGCCCCGTGAACGTCAAGGTTTCCATCCCGATCGCCGACAACTGAGCCACCCCTCTTGGTTTCGGCCCTCCGACAGAGCCGCCTTTCCTGCCCCAACCCGCTGTCTGCGGGGGGCGGGGAAGGCGGCTTTTTCTTTGCCTCGCTTTTGTTCTCGCCCCAAGTCCTTCCCTCGTCAGTACTTTAGTCCTGCCCTCGCCAGCGATCCGCAACTCCAGGCACCCCCACCATGGACGAAAACCTACTTTTCACAGCGGAGGTTCTCACACTCAACGAAGACCTCGTCTTCTCCCGCGTCTCTTCGGGAGAGCATGTGATCAAGAACATGGATTCGCAGGGCTACCTCACGGTCAATGACGCCCAGTTGCGCGCCCTCTACTATTTTCAGCTGGGCAAGACCGTTCCGGCCGCGCTGGAGGAGATGATCCGCGACCGCACGAGCCTCGTCTTCCGCGACTACTTCGAACTCATCCTGAAGGCCTACAGGGTGGGGGTGCTGCGGAGTGAGCGGCGCAAGGTGGTCCATAGCGCCGCCATCCGCTGGTTCCCCCTCCCGGGCGGCCGCCACACCCTTTTCTTCAGCCTGTTGGCCCTCCTGATGGCCCTCGGTTTCATCGGCTGGACCGGCATCCTCCCCTCCGAGCAGGTGCATGAATGGCTGCTCTCCTGGATCGCAGCCTGCCTCGGCCTCAGCCTCGGTGAGGTGCTCGCCGCCGCCATCCTGCGCCGCGCCGGCGGCGAAATCTACGGCCCGCGCTTCCGCTGGCTGCGCCTCTTTCCCCGCTTCACGCTCGACCTGCGTGATGACGTCATCGCCGGCCGCGGCGTCGGCGTCTCCGTGGAGCTCATGCGTTGCGCCCCCCTCGCGCTGCTCTGTGTGTACCTCATGGGCTGGCATCCGACCTATGCCTTCCTTCCCGTCTGCGCCCTGCTGGTCAACCTTCGCCCGTTCCACGGCGGTCTCTTCGGGCGGCTTCCCGTCCTGCTGCGCCGCCGTCCCGTGCTGAGCACCGACGAGGACCTGCTCTTCCTGCCCAATCGCGCCCCCTCCTTTCGCTTCCGCCATGAGTTGAGCATGCTCGAGTGGCGCATGATGCTCCTGCAGTTTGGCTGCGCCCTGCTCTGGACCGTCCTGGTGTTCCGCGTGGTGCTCGAGGCCTTGCGCCTGCGCCTGGCCGAGATCGCCGCCCCCTGGCAGTACTGGGCCCTCGCCGCCGCGGGCATTGTCCTCCTGGTCATCCTAACGGTGGGGCTCTGGCTGCTCACGCTCTTCTACCCGGGCTTCGTGGCCTGGCTCGGCGATTGCCACGCGCGCTGGAATGCGCGCATGCGCCGCTTCTTTTTCCGCCAGGAACTGCTCGATCGCCTGGAGGTGAAGTCCAAGCTCATCCGCGAAAATCCGCTGCTGCGCCGTCTCGACTATCCCAGCCAGCAGGAGCTCGCGCGCCTCTTCAAGCCCTTCGAGGCGGGCACCTGGCAGCTCATCATCGACAAGGACCAGGAGCCCGCCCACATCGGCCTGATCGTCTCCGGTTCCATCACCGCCTTTCGCCGCAACAAGGCCGGCCGCCGCAACCGCCACACCATCCTCTCCGAGGGAGACCTCTTTGGCAGCCACGCACTCGTCGATCCCTTCAATGGGCGCATGGAGATGCGCACCAACTCCCCGCTGCACGCCTACATCGTTCCCACCGAGGAATTCCGCGTGCTCGTCGTCAACCGCCTGGGCAAAAACGCCGTTTACGAGGCCACGCAGAAACAGGTCTTCCTGCGTCGCCTCAGCCTGTGCTCAGGCTGGAAGCCGCACATCATTTCCCGCTTCGCGCAGATTTCACAGGTGGTCCACTACCGCGCCGGTGAGATCCTGATCCAGATGGGCCAGGAGGCCCGTGCCTTCTATGTGCTTTTCGAGGGCGACGCCAAGGTCACGCGCGCTGGCAAGCGCGTCGGCCGCATCCGCCCCGGTGGCTATATCGGCGAGATCGGAATTCTCCAGAATGGCGAGACCAGTGCCGATGTGGAGGCCGAGGAGGATTGTCTTTGTTTCGTGGTCAACCGGACCGACTTTCTCCGCTTCGTGACCCATAACCATACCGTGGCGCTGCAGATTGAACGCATTGCCTCCCAGCGCCTCGGCCGCCCCCTGTATCCCATCGATCCCTTTTCTTTTGAAACCCGCGGTTGATTAACGAAAAATTAACACGCTTTTACGTTCTTTCGATTATCTCCTGAGTGCCGTATTGTCAGGCGTTTTCGCTTGTTATGAGGCCCACCCGGGAGCATCCTGTGTCTCCTTTTACCAAGGATTTTTCGAGTCCATTGGAACAATACCCGTTTCGCACGTAGCGACCCCCGGCCAATGATATTTAAGACCAAAACCAAGGGCTACTTTGTAGATAGGAATGAGCATTCCTGGATGCTCGCACGCACTTCCGCCACCAGCGCACCCTGCACCGTCGAGCAGCTCATCGAGGTCCCCGTGAACGATGAAGCGGGCCTGAAGTCCGCCCTTCTCGAGCTGCAGGGAGGCAAGGCCTCCGGCAACTATGTCAATGCCATCTGTGGCATCTACCCCTCGAAGCGCCTGCTCCGCCGCGTCTCCCTCGAGGCAAAGCGCATGAAGGAGCCGGCCTACCTCAACGAGGTCTGCATCCAGCAATTTCGTATCGAGCCCGACAAGCACGCACTCGTCATCGTCAACCCGAATGACGGTTCGAGCCTCGATCACCTCAAGCTGGCCGACCGCGAGGTCATCATTGCCGGCATCCCCAGCGAGGATGTGATCTCGCAGCAGGATTCCCTGCTCGCCTCCGGCATCTACCCCAACCGTCTGGAGCTGGGCTCGCTCTCCGCCCTGGGCGGCATCCTGGATTACCTGCGCTACTCCAAGCAGAAGTCCCCCACGCTCCTGCTCGAGCTGGGCAACGAGAGCACCCATTCC